>JAPLNB010000159.1 GCA_026693085.1 Planctomycetota bacterium
CCCGTCAACCCCCCATCCGCCCCCACCACCCGATGGCAAGGCACCCCCGGCGCATACGGGTTCCGATTCAACGCATTCCCCACCGCCCGATACGCCTTCGTCCCCAATTCCCGCGCAATATCCCCATACGTCACCACCTTCCCCTCCGGTATCCTCGCCGTCAGCGCCCACACCTTCTCATTGAAACTCATCCCCGCGCACATCCGCCCAGCCTTGATCTGCTTTTCAAACATATTCACCTCCCGAATTCCCCCCATTCTCCTCCCCGCCCGCTCCACCGCAACCTCCTGTTGCCTTTCCCCCGCGCCACCGCCGCCAAAGACACCCACCTCAAAGAACACGCCTGCCGCCGCGATTGGCGCACCCGCCGCATTGCGCCAAGGCAAAAATAAACTAACCATGGGGCAAACCCGACTTGAGAGTCACTAAGTAGATAGGCAAATCGCCGGTTGGCACTGGCGACGATACCACAACAGACCACAAGTCCGTTGGATGATGCCCAGGTGGTCACATGATCTCTTCTCACACCAACCCGAATCGCCTGGCACGATCTCTGCCAGTCCAGCATGCGGTCCACCCCCCCCCAACGCCGCGCCGTGTGGAGCTTGGCGTGGATTGGTTCGGGGTCGTCCGGTTTCGGCGGCCGGATCGAACTCGCTAAGATTGTTTTGATCCTCCACAATTCGGCGTCAACTTGTCAGTTGATGGGCTGACCTTTGACTTCGCGTTTCTTTCCAGCCGTCCGCGGCTCTTGGTTTGGCTGTTCCGCGGACAAGTACCGGCCGACATGGCTTCTTATTTCAGTTCCTAAACGGCCAGATGTTCTGGCCGCATCAGTCTACTGTTGTCTCTTGTTTATGAAGGAGTAACCATGCGTTGTTTCAAAAAAGTAGTTCCATTCAGCACCGCAGTCATCGGGATGGTTTTCTGGGCAGGTTGGTCAGGCCTGTCGCCTGCCCATGCCGACACCTACTCGGCAAACGTTGCACCCACGCTCGGCGCTATGACCTCGGAGACGGTGGCGACCACACCCGCCACCCGCACACGGACGACCGTGGGTCTCGCTGAGCCTGTCGTCTGCACCATCGATTCCAGCACCTGGGCCGACAAGGACTGCAACGATACCCTGAACACGATCGTGGACGACAGCATCGGAACCCGCCAGTGGTCCGCCAGCGGTGCCGGCACCGTGTCGCCTACGACCGCAGGGACCAACGACTCAGCAACAATGACGGCCCACAAGTCTCCGGGAAGCGTCACCGTCACCGTCACGGTAAAAGACTCGGAAACGAAGTACAACGAAACCCTGACCAAGACCAAGACCTTTACCGTCATCGCTCCCACCGGCGAATCTGCCACTGTTAGCAGCAACAGCCCGTACGGAGCAGCCGGCACTAACACGATCGGCGCCTGCACTGTCTTCCTGGTCACCATGAACCCAACCACTGTCAACTTCTCATACGGCACCTACCGGGAGAACATCGCAGCCCAGGCGTATACCTGGCCCGACGGGACCAATGAGACCTTCCCCGCTACGGTTCTTCCGATCCCGGTCAACACCAGTAACCAGTTCAACGACACCTTCGGCTCCGGTACGGCTCCGATCGGTCGCCTCTGGCAGAGCGGCGCCTACGTGGGATACACCCATACCGTGTCGGTACCCCGTGAATACGAGAACCAGGCAGGCACCTGGGTCAATTACACGACCATCACCTGGAAAGCCGTATACGCGGCCAGCAACCAGAAAGCGACGATGTCTTTCAACACCGCCTCCGGAAGCGCACAAGGGCCATACAACTGATCCTGATGCCCAATAAGCGCTGTTCAAGGCTGGCGGCGTGGCTTATCACCTGAGCCACGCCGCTGGCCCCTTCAAATCCCTACGGAATGTTCTCATTTCTGCCGAAAGGACTATCTCATGCGAAGGATTACGACCACCTGCCTACATATCCTGGTGCCGGTCTTGGCAATAGTGTTCTCCGCTCAAGCCGGTTTTGCCGAGACCTTCGGGGAAACCCTGTACCGGATTGACCAGATGCGGGCAGCCCACAAAACACCCTTTGATCAGGTTGAACAGGAAGCAGCCACTCTGCTCCGGAAACACCCCCGACTCGAAGACCAGGCGCTCATCTACTACACGGTCGCTGAAGTCTACGCACAGAGCGGCCAGGTCACCCCCGCCAAAACCGTCGAATTCTGTCAGAAGGCCCTGCAGTGCCCTCTCGAACCCATGCGTAAACTGCAACTGTATATCTACTGGGGAGACGCCATACAGGTTATGAACGCAGGCGTCGTCGGCAGTAACCTCGCCGCAGCCAGACGCCAAGCCGTCATCCCCTACCTCAAGGGCCTCAAGGAAACGCTCCATCTGAATCTGCCGCTTCAGACCCCCGAGATTCCCGCCGTTGCCCCAATGCCCAGTCCCAACACCCCTGACTACCAAGAAGCCCTGCGTATCTACCAAGCCCAGATCAGCGACAGGGAACTGGCTATGCGACAACGCGACATGATCCGCCACCGCGATACATTATCGGATCAGATTGTCTTCATGTACTCGAGAATGCCATTTGCTCCGCAGGAGTTGAAGAGTCTGGCAACCGCCTCACTCGCCGACCCCGCAGCCGTCGACCGATTGACCGCCGCAACCGCCGCCACGGTGCAACATCGCCTCGATGCGATCACTCAAAAGTCCCTGAACCGGTTGCCCAAGGACCTGGATACGCCCGTTGCAACTTCCGCCAAGTCGCCTCGGGCTTCCGCGACCGCCGCCAAAACCGCGCCGATGGCCCCCTTGCCGCTCATGATACCGCGACTGGCCAAGCCCGCGGTTCACCATGACCAGTCACCGGCAAGCCCTGCCCCAGCCTGGGACTGGTGGACGACCCTCATCCTACTGGCACTCTTGCTGCTGGCCGTCGGCGTGATCGGGTCCAGACGGCACGTGGCCGCGCGCATGTTCGCGCTCCGCAGGCTCGCCCCTGGACGCCAACCGCGGAACGTCTAGGCGAACCTGCACTCGACCGCATACCGCCTCCTGCAGGAGAATACCCCGCGCACCCGCATTGTCCAAACGTCCGTGTTCGCCCGACAACCTACGAACAATCAGGAACATTATGGAGATCCAATGATGACAAGAATAGCTTTGGGATTCGCGCTGGCGTTGGGAATTGCCACCGTCTGCTCCGCTGTCCCTTCGTGGCCGTTTACCACCACTGACGCCCTGATCGATCGGGCAAAGGACATCGTCATCGCCAAGATCCTCTCCAATGGACCAGGCCTCCCCGATGACCTCTCCATCGCGGAAGTCAACATCACCACGGTGATCAAGGGAGACAGAACACCGGGCAAAGCCGCCGTCGCAACACGCCTACGCGATGGATTGGAGCCTGGCAAGAATTACATGCTCATCAACCTGGGGGGACTCGTCGGCCACGCGGACTTCGTCGCCATCCAGGAATTGGGCGCCGTCGAGGTACCGCCGGGATTTGATCTCAAGAACCTCGACGGACAAACCGCCAAGAACCAGGCCCTGATGGTTCTCAAAGTCAGACGCATCGCCGTGCTTCAGCAACTGCTCCGGCTCGAGGCTGAGAAAAACTTGCTCGACAAAGCCGTGCCCGAAAAAATGCGAAGCGAAGCCGCTGGAATATGATCCGGCCATCCTCGATCAACGCAAAATCGACATCCCCCTCCAGGAAACCCGCTCCAAAGCCTCCGTCAAACCCAGGCAGTGAGGCGCCCATTCCCCCAGCCTCAACAATATATTCTTGTGCACCTCACCCCCACCTCTGTGGTATAATATAGATAGTCCAGCATGCCCGACGCCTGCCGGGCTAGGAAAACCAGCAGCAACGGAGGTGTGTGTCATGATTACTCCCTCCCCGTTGAATTTGAGCGTGCGTCCCATCGTCGCCACCATTCGAACGGTCCCGTTTCCTCTAAAACCCATCGAGACCTCCCCGACCTCCCAGACCTCCCCGCCGCCTCCGCTGCCCTTCGTCACCATCAGTCGCGAGCCCTACGCCGGTGCCTGGTCCTTCGCTCAGCAGCTCGTCGAAGCCCTCAACACCTGCGACCCAGGCCCGAGACCCTGGACCTGCTGGGACCGCGAACTCGTCGAAAAAGTCGCCGCCGATCACAACCTGTCCAAAGTGCTTATCGAAGCCATCGAGAACGAACGCCACTCCTGGCTCACCGACTTCCTCACCTCGCTCTCCTACACCGACGGCCCCGAGGTCGCTGACGAATCCCGTGTCTATCAACACGTCGCCACCACCATCCGCAAACTCGCCGCCTCCGGCCGAGTCGTCATCGTCGGCCGCGGCGGCGTCTTCATCACCCGCCACATGCCCGCCGGAATCCACATCCGACTCGTCGCCCCCTTCGAACACCGCGTCGCCTTCTTCAACCAACAATGCGGCATCAAACCCGCCGATGCGCCAGGCCTGCTCCGACAACTCGAACGCAACCGCCATGCCTTCTACAAACGCCACTGGCCCAACGAGTCCATCTCCCCCGAAAACTTCGCCGCCACCCTCAACACCGCCCAAGTCAATCTCCAATCCATGATCCAAATCGTCGAATCCCTCGTCCTCCAACCCGTCCCCGCCCCCAATTGACCCGGCCCTCGACTCCGCTTACCCCTTACCCCTCGCCCATTACCCCTTATAATCCCCCCACATGCCCACAGACACCCTCTCCGAATTCCTCTCGTTCCTCGAAAAAAACAACGAACTCGCACGCATCAAGACCCCCGTCTCCCCCTGCCTCGAAATCTCCCACATCGCCGACCGCGTCTCCAAAACCCCCGCCCCACACCCCCACAACGAGCTGGACCGCTCCTTCGCCTCCAACCTCGGTGGAAAAGCCCTCCTCTTCGAATCCGTCGCCGGCTCCGACTTCCCCGTCGCCATCAACACCTTTGGCTCCTACTGGCGCATCAACCAGGCGCTCGGCTCCAACTCCCTCGAAGACCTCGCCAACCGCGTCCAAGCCCTCGTCAAACCCGAAATCCCCACCACCCTCCTCCAAAAAATGCGAAAGCTCCCCCACCTCATGCGACTCGCCAGCTACGCGCCCAAATCCGTCCGCTCCGGCCTCTGCCAACAAGTCATCCTCGAAGGCGAACAAGCCGACCTCACCAAACTCCCCATCATCCAATGCTGGCCACAAGACGGCACACTTGAGCCTCCCCTCATGGCCAACCCCAGCGCCTTACCCAACGTCTCCCAACGCGGAACCGGCCGATACATCACCCTCGGCTCCGTCTTCACCACCAACCCCCTCGACGGCTCCCGAAACATCGGCATGTACCGCGTCCAAATCTATGGCCCCCGACTCGCCGCCATGCACTGCCACGTCCACCACGATGGCGCCCGGCACCTGCGCCTCTGGAAATCCCAAGGCAAGAAAATGCCCACCGCCATCGTCCTCGGCGGACCGTCCGTCCTCCCCTACTCCGCCTCCGCTCCACTCCCACCAGGCATCGAAGAAATCATGTTCGCCGGCTTCCTCAACTCCGCCGGAATCGAACTCGTCAAATGCCGAACCATCGACCTCGAAGTCCCCGCCTCCGCCGAAATCGTCATCGAAGGCTTCGTCGATCCCCACTCCCCCCTCATGGAAGGCCCCTTCGGCGACCACACCGGATACTACTCCCTCGCCGACTACTACCACCCCTTCCACGTCACCGCCATCACCCACCGCAAAAAACCCATCTACCCCACCACCATGGTCGGACGAATCCCCGCCGAAGACTACTTCCTCGGTAAAGCCACCGAACGCATCTTCCTTCCCCTCCTCCGCATGATCATCCCCGACATCATCGACTACACCCTCCCCGCCTCCGGCGTCTTCCACAACTGCGCCTTCGTCCGCATCAAAAAAGAATACCCCTGCCAGGCCCGCCGAGTCATGCACGCCATCTGGGGCGCCGGCCAAATGGCCCTCACCAAATTCATCATCGTCGTCGACGAAAACATCGACGTCCACAACGAACAAGAAGTCCTCTTCCGCCTCTTCGCCAACTGCGACCCCCAGCGCGATGCCGAATTCGTCCACGGCCCCGTCGATATCCTCGACCACGCCTCCCCCGACCTGGGTGTTGGCTCCAAAATCGGCTTCGACGCCACCATCAAGATCCCCGGCGAAGGACAAGTCCGCCCCTACCCCCCCGACCTCGTCATGGACCACGAAATCAAGCAACTGGTCGATCAGAAATGGCGCGAATACGGCATCTCCTGAACAGCACCGCACCCCGCCGACCTCTCCTGCCTCCTCATTCCAGCTTCGAGTCGCCCCCCACACAGTTCCAATAATCGCTCATTCCCCACCCCCCATTCTGCCGAAAATACTCCCATGGCTCTGCCTGAGCATGGACGCCAGGCGCCACTCGGACACCGCGCGCAGGTGCCCGCGACCGTTTACGCCCGGAGTGTCAGATGGATCTGGCAACGATCATTGGCCTTGTCCTCGTCTGGGGCGCCGTCATCTTCGCTATGTTCGAGGCCTCCCACGGCGCCCTCCTCGCCTACATCAAACCCGCCGAAATGTTCCTCGTCTTCGGCGGGTCCCTCGGCGCTGCACTCCTCTCCATGCCCCTCCACAACATCACCGGCGCCTTCGGCTTCCTCAAAAAGTGGCTCTTCGCCAAAGATGCCCACATCGAACACATCATCCAGCAAATGGTCCAGTACGCCGAAATCGCCCGCCGAGACGGCGTCCTCGCTCTCGAATCCGCCGCCCGAGAAGCACCCGACGCCTTCCTCCGCCGTGGCCTCCAACTCACCATCGACGGAACCGACCCCGAAATCATCGAACGCATCATGCGCATCGAAATCGAAGCCATGTCCGAACGCCACAAGCACGGACACCACCTCTTCCATACCCTCATGAAGTTCGGCCCAGGATTCGGCCTCATGGCCACACTCATCGCACAGGTCGCCATGTTCCGTAGCCTCGGCGGAAACGCCCAAGTCATCGGCAACGCGCTCGCCATCGCCCTCGTCGGAACACTCTACGGCTGCATGCTCCAAAACCTCATCGCCGGACCCATCGCCGATAAACTCGCCGTACGTTCCCGCGAAGAAGTCTTCGCCAAGGAAATCATCCTCCAAGGCGTCCTCTCCATCCAGGCCGGAAACAACCCCCGCGTCGTCGAAATGCAACTCCTCAGCTTCCTCAGCACCAAACAACAAGCCCACCTCGCCAAGGCAGCCTGATTATGCTCCGCACAATACCTCCCTGCAAATCACGAAGCGGCTGTGTTAAGTGTCAAGCATCTTTGCGGTGAACGACCATGGCCAAAAAAGCCTGCAAATGCAGACCCGCCGAATGCGAAGATTGCCCCGAATGGATCTTCACCTTCGCCGACCTCGTCATGCTCATGATGGGCTTCTTCGTCATCCTCTGGGTCCTCAAACCGGCACCCGGCGCCCCAGGCGCCACCGACAATGACGAACAACTCACCAAAATCATCGCCGCCGCCCGCGATTACTTCAGCTTCGTCCCTGACTCCCAAAACCCCGATAAAGTCGACCTCTACCGCCTCGCTAAAAAAATCGAAGACCTCAAGCCCATGAAAGGCGCCGGCGACGGCGGCCGCACCCGACTCGAACGAAAAGGCGCCGAAGGCGACCAGCCCGAAGTCCTCTCCGTCCGCCGTGGCCCTCAAGCCGCCATCGGTTCACGAGTCCTCTTTGACACCGCCAGTGACATGCTGACCACCGAATCACGAAACATCCTCGATCAAACCACCCTCCTCATCAAAGGCCACCGAAATATCATCCTCATCAAAGGCCACACCTCCACCGACGACCTGCCCGAACAAGCCACCTCACAACAAAAACTCGACCTCTCCATCCGACGCGCTAAATCCGTCGCCGACTACCTCGTCGAGCGAGGAGTCGAACCCGACATCCTCCGCGTGCTCGGATGCTCCATCTTCGAACCCGTCGCCCAACGCGCCTACACCCCGGAATCCCGCCAACTCAACCGCCGCGCTGAAATCGAAGCCACCACCCTCCTCGTCTCCGAACTCCAAGACCGCCCAGACCCCGCCACCTCTCAACGCTCCGTCCTCCCGCCCACAACCGCACCCGCCCTCCCCAACACCAACCCGACGCATTAACCCCATCCAACACAACACACCCCTCTCCCCATTCATCGTTCATCATTCATCGTTCATCATTTCCCATACATCCCCCACCCAACCTCCCTCACCGCCTCGATCGTCTCCACATAAGGCGTGTCCACCCCATCCACCAAACCAATCTGGTAATTCTCCTCATCATAAACCCGACCCGTCACAGGCTCATCCTGCCACTGAAACCAATGACACCCCACAAACTGCCGATGCCTCAAACACCCCATCACATAATCCTTATACGCCTTCGCACGCTCCGCCTGGCTCCCCGTTTCCACCAACCCCGTATGAAACATCCCCCGATCCAACGCCCCAAAATGAAACTCCCCGATCATCAGCGGCACATCCAACCCCCCCGGCAACTCAAACTCCGCCACCGACCTCTGATACAAATTATAACTCACCACATCGCAATACTTCCCCGCCGCACCCACCGCCACCGCGTTCGCCCACGCAAACCGGCACCCCAAATACAATCTCCCCGGCGCCGCCACCTTCACCGCACCCTTCACCACTCGGAAATACTCCTCCGCCGTCTTCCGATAAAAATCCACCAAATCCCCCCTCGCCTTCCCCCCTGTAGTCAAATTGCCCAGCCTCTCCCGACTCTCCAACATCCCCTCCCACGACCCATACTTCGTCCCCCACACCTCGTTCAACTTCCCAATCTCCCCATACTTCGCCTTCAAATCCCCCACCAACACCTTCTTCGCCGCCTGCCCCGCCGGTGACGCCAACGCCCCCACACCCAACGACACCTCATCTCCCCACGACATCTCGTTGTCCACAAAATACCCGATGCACCACGGATCATTCCCCGTCCGCCCCGCCCCCGCCGCGATCCGTCTCTGCGTCTCCGCCACCCACTCCACATCAAACACATCCGGAAACTTCCCCCAATACCCCTGGCTCCCCTCGATCATCTTCCGCCCCGATCCCAGCGTGCACACATACGCCGTCTTCCCCTTCATATACACCGACGCCTCCGACCAGTTCCCAATCGTATTCAACCCCCAACTCCTCAGCCTCCGATGCGCCACCTCCGCCGTCGCCTCCCGCCAATTCCCCCCATATTTCCGCTTCAAATTCGCCCCCGCAAACCCAAAACTCCTCGGCCGCGTCCCCGCATAATGCCCATGCAACGCAAACGCCCCCTCCACCGCAAATTCCTTAAACTCCGCCCGCTCCCCCGGGAAATCCTTAAACCACCCCTCCCGCCCCTCGATCGGCGTGATATCCAGCATCCTCACGCAATCCACCCCATGCGAAAAAAATAACTTCCCATCCGGGTCCACCAACCACCACTTCCCATTCACCTTCTCCACCCGAAAACACCCCTTCGCCTCCAACCCAGGCCCATCCTTCCACCCTCCCCACTTGTCCCACCCCTCCGGCCCCGCCCTCTGGCTCAACTCCTTTTCCTCTTCCACCCTCTTCGCCGCCAACTCCTCCGCCGAATGCACCTTCCCCACCCAATCCCGATGCACATACTGCCCAAACTCATCAATAAACGGAAAAAACTCCCCCACCCCCACCTTCGCCGCCTCATACTTCCCCCCCGCCCTCACATCCCGAATCTCAAACACATGCTCCGCCTTTGGCTGACTCACAAACACCAGCACCTGCGTAATATTGCTCACATCCAGCGTCCACTTCGGATCAAACCCCGCCGGATATCCCCTCATCCCGAACAATTTCCCCCCGATCTCGCTCGTCCTCGCCAGCCTCACCCTCAAGACCCCCTCTTTCCCCGCCGAAAGCTGCACCGATCCATTACAACAATTCTTCACCCCATCCGCCCCCGGATTATCCACGCGGCAATACACCGTCACCGCCCCTTCCCCCACATTCTTCACCCCCACCTCCACAAACTCCCACTCCGCCAAATCCCACTTCCCCCCCAACGCCACAAACCCCACCCCCGGCCACCCCTGCGACACTTCCGTCCTTACTCTCACCCCATCCCCCACCCCCCCCACCCTCTCCACCCTCGCCGCCGTCGCTTTCACCCTCCCCGCCGCAACTTCCTCCCCCACCTTCACCATCACCACCTCCCCCCTCGCCATCAAGCCCCACCCCAGCACCACCACCACCATCGCCAGCAGCTTGACCATAATCGAACCTCCTGCCCTCTCCTATTACCGACCCATATCAGTGTTGCACATCACTCTTATTCCGCGTGCTGTCTGCAAAAAACGGGATCGCACCTCACAAGAGATGCGCCGCTCTGGTTACCCCCCCCTAACCAGCCCCTATTCAGTCTTGAGGACATCGAGAATCGATTTCAACCATGCCCGTACTTCCCCTTTCTTGTCAATCTCCGTGAGCAACTCCGGGGTCAGCTTGCCGACATACGTGGTATTCAGATGCCGCTTCGCGTTGGATTCTTTCTTCTTGAGCAACTCCTTATCGGCCTCTACCTCCGCCCAGGTTCTATCCTGCGGATTGGACTCATAAACAGCCTGTGCAAACAGGTTCGGCACGTTCTCGAAGTCCGCGCCGGTCCCAGCATAGTTTGGGTAATCCTCCACGATGACCGATGGGTGAATGTAGTTCTCCAGTTCCATTTTGTCCGTGGTCCAGACCGTTGTGTTCACCTGGGCCTTCAGCATATCGGCACATGTCTTGTAGCGCGGCTCCAACGGCGGAATCGTATCACGGTCCATCAGATAGAATTCCGGTCGCCCCAACTTCTTGAGCCTCGACACCCAAAGGTCAAGGCTGCTCCCCCCAAGCGGCACGAAAACAAGATGTCCGTTTTCCTCCGCCTTCCCCAAGTCCGGTACAGCCTCCCCGGCACTCGCCAACACACGGGAGATGGTCTGGAGAAACTTGATGTCGTGTCGCCCTTCGACCCCGAAGAATGCTCTGACACCGTGATCGGGTAGTACTCCCAAAGAACGTACCATTTCTGGAATGATCGTGTCGTCTTCTCCCGAGCGAATGACAACGTCACCCCCCTCACGCCCCACGAACCAAAGCGATGCCTTGTTAACTCGCTTCGCCAAAACCGGCGTATGAGTTGTCAGGATCACTTGGCTGTCGGGGCGTTCCGAAAGCTCCTCAAAAGCGCCCAGCAGAAGCTTTTGGTTATTCGGGTGCTGACTGGTTTCCGGCTCCTCAACCGCATAGATCACCCCGGTATTGTGCGACTGAGCGTCACGCTCTGCTTGCGCCCGGAAAAAGCTCAGTAGTACGAGCCGACGCGTACCGCTCCCCCGTTTGTTGATCGGGATCTGATTGTCACCGGTCAAGCTAACCGTGAACAATGTATCCCAACTCTTGTTGGCGACACGCGGGTTGAGCTGGCTAGCAAGATCCTTGTCGAACTCTCTGATCTTCTCGACCGTCCGATTGGCAATCTCTTGCACCTGCGTCTCAACTGCCTTCGTCACTTTTTCCAACTCGGCCTGCTGCGCCTTGATCGCCTCCTTGATTGCGTATTTCATCGGGTCTTGGGCTTCTTCATCCTGGTCCGTGCTGGGCCGGTCGGACTTGAAAAGGGCGTATACTGGCAGGGATGCTTTGAGTTTTTCCCATATCTTCCCAGTGGTTTCCGACTTCAGTTCAATATCGATTTCCTTAAGCCCAAGCGATGGCGCGTGTTTCCAGATTGCACTGCGAAGTTGCGTATCCACCCTTTGGTCAACGCTGGCGAGGTCAACACCCAATTCCCTGGCACGCCCCTTGAGCTTACTATTCGTCAGCACGAGCAAATCCTCGTAACTGGTCGTGGTTGGATGATGCGCCCTCGCAAAGATACCTTTCAGCTTGGGCTTTCCGGGCGATGGACACTCGTAGACTTTCGTGATCTCGAGCTGATCGCTGCCATTGAGCAGGTACTCGTCCTTCAGAGTGGTCGAGTATGCGGCGTCGATCACGAGGCTTTCCGGAACCTCCGAGAACACGCAGGTAATCCGCACCTGGTTATTATCGCTGTGAACGCAACGGTCGTCCCCATCGGGAGGCGTTTTGTCGTCGAAAAACACCGCGAGCGTATCCAGGATCGCGGACTTCCCAGCATCGTTCTTGCCAATAAAGACGCTCAACTTGCCAAAGTCGATGGTTGTCTCAGCTTTATAGCACCGAAACCCCGAGACTTTCATCTGAATGAGCCGCATGCTTCTCCTTCCCGTCGAATCACTCATGAGCTATCGTGTGTCGCAGGTTCAGCGCACGCATCGGCGATCACCATCTAACACAGGTGCATCCTGTATCCACAACCTGAGCCCCACCCACAGATCGCTCCAATTGCCTCGACAAAATCCCATAACCCACGGGCAACCCCATCCGACGCGCGCACATTGTCTGCCCCTGACCTGGGCACGTCAAATGACTCCAGGGCAGCAACGTAGGCTCCGCGAAAGAGCCCCCCAGCGATCCCGTTCTCGCCACACCTCGCCATCGGGCTCTTTCGCGGACCCCTTCCCTGAAGAATTGCACCCCCCCACCCCGCCAACATCACCCCCACAAAAATGGCGATTTTTTGGCCAACATTTCCCCATCTCCAACGTACTACCCCCTGAACTGACTGCCCAAACCACCACGAAAGGGGGCCACAATGTCCGTCACCGCCTCGCCACTCCGCCGCACCCCCACCCCCCCTTGCGCCAACACCCCACCCGCTCCGCTCATCTCTGTTCATCGCCTTGAATCCGTGCTACAAAACGAACCCATTTCCCCCAATCGAAAATCGACATTCGAAAATCGAAAATCGCCCAACCCCTGGCCAATCCAAAGGCCCCTCCCATCGACCAGTGGCCCGACAGGGGGAGCACCGGGGGGTTTGAGGGGGTCCGGCGGGGGGGTTGAGCCGGTCCGCCGGGGGTTCCACGGGGGTATTACGGGGGTCCTCGCCTGCCACAATCCCCCAAACTCAAAAACCAACCAGATTCCAGATTCCCCGACAGGCTGGCGGGCTGGGGGGTTGCGTTATCGATCAGGATAGGTAAACTCCGGATGTTATAGTGAGTAGTTCGGGGTGTAGCTCAGTTTGGTTTTAGAGCGTTCGGTTCGGGACCGAAAGGTCGCAGGTTCAAATCCTGTCACCCCGACTTTTGCCAAAGGGGCCCCGGGAAAAGGGTCAGCAGCCATTGTCGCAACAACGCACAACCTCGCCGGGGGTGCTAATATGTCTTTAAATTGCTCATCTATCCGCCCGATCCCCACCTTCTTCGCCCCCCTCTTTCATCCGCTTACGCTCCACCAACGCCCACCGAAGGATCCACTCAATCTGCCCATTCAAACTCCGCAGCTCATCATCCGCCCATTTCTGCAGCGACTCCAGCACCGCCCGGTCCATCCGAAGCAAAAATGGCTTCCTCTCCGCCATAACTCCACTTTCACCCTCTTGTTACCCCTTGCCCCTCGCCCCTGGCTCCTAGTGATGCAACGTCCCCGCATTAACGACCGGCTGCGCCGGATGGTCGCTACACAACACCACCAGCAGATTGCTCACCATAGCCGCCTTCCGCTCCTCATCCAGCTCGACAATCTTATTCTTCGACAACAGCGTCAACGCCATCTCCACCATCCCCACTGCCCCCTCCACAATCTTCTGCCTCGCCGCCACCACCGCGCTCGCCTGCTGCCGCCGCAACATCGCCGACGCTATCTCCTGAGCATACGACAGGTTAGCAATCCGCGCTTCCAGCACCTGCACCCCCGCTTTCGTCAGCCGGCTCTGAACCTCCGCCTTCAACTGATCCGCAATCTCCGCCGTAGACCCCCTCAGCGACAACTGCCCCTCGTTGTGTGCATCATACGGATACCGCGTCGCCAGATTCCGCAACGCAGCCTCGCTCTGAACACGCACAAAGTGTTCATAATCATCGACTTCGAAACACGCCTCCGCCGTGTCAATCACCTTCCAGACCACGATCGCCGCCGTCTCAATCGGGTTGCCATCATGATCGTTCACTTTCAACAGCGCCGACTCAAAGTTCCGCACCCGCTGCGAAACCTTCCGCCGCTGGTAAAACGGGTTGGCCCAGCACAGCCCTGGCGTCTTGACGGTCCCCGCATACGCCCCGAACAACTGCAGCACCTTCGCCTCGTTCGGACTCACGGTGAACAGCCCCCGCAAACAGACAAGCAGCCCGATCTCGGCCAGGATCAGCGCCACCAGCCACACCACCTGCGCGGTCTCGGGCAGCTTTTCCCGGGGAAAGCTAGATCCCAAGGCCCCATATTGGGGTTGCTGCCCCAGCGCGATGCCCGCCGTCACCAGCAGCCACCCACAGACCAGAATCGCCGCCAGCAGAACCACCAACATCGCCCAGCCACTCAGAGTCCCGCGTTCTCTCTCCACAATCATGGCATCTCCTTCTCGTTTGATAGCTGAATGATATCACTTTGAAATCCATTGTCAACCCCCCCGCCTCCGTCTTCATTTCTCGCTCTTCGTTATCCTTGCGCTAATATACCGTTAAGCCCCGCTTTTTGCCCTTGAGTACACAGCCGGCCGGCTTAGCATTGACCACCTAAGATCATTTGTGGTCTCCTGACCGGGAAATGCTATGAGATGGGCTTTGACCACCGCTGCTCTGCTGCTGGCACTGGTCCTTGTGTGTGTGGACTGGCGCGGGGGCAAGACCACCCCAATCAACGTCATCGGCTCCACCTCCATTCAGCCTTTTGCCGAGATGCTCGCCGAAGAATTCAACAAACGACCCACCAACAACTTACAGCAGAATTGGACCGTGGACGTTCAAGGCGGCGGCTCCACCGCCGGCCTCCAGGCCGCCGTCAACGGCATGGCCGACATCGGCATGTGCTCCCGTGAGTTAAAGAAAACCCCCGAAGAGGCCGGCACCTTCACCCCCATCGTCATCGCTCGCGACGGCCTGGCCATCGTCGTCCACCCTTCCAACCCCCTCAATGGCGTCACCAAGTCCCAAATCCAGAAGATGTTCGAAGGCCAAATCACCAACTGGAAAGAACTGGGTGGCCGCGACCAACCCGTCCGCCTCATCACCCGCGAAGAAGGCTCTGGCACCCGCGAGGCCTTCCAGAAACTGGTCATGGGCAAGTCGCGCATCTCCCGTAAAGCCCTCACCCAGGAATCCAATGGCTCGGTCAAAGAACTGGTCAAACACGACCCCGCCGCGGTCGGCTACATGTCCCTGGGCCTCGTCGGCGCCGAACTCAAGGCCCTTACAGTGGATGGCGCCCCCGCCACCGCGGCCGAGGTCGTCGCCAACCGCTATCCCCTGATCCGTCCCTTCCTCTTCGTAACCAAAGGCCCTCCCAGCGACAAAGCCAAGCTGTTCATCGACTACGTGCTCTCCCCCCCCGGCCAGCAGATGCTGGAGAAAGAAGGCCTCATCGGCGCCCCCAACAAGCTGGAGCAACCATGACCACCGCCCTCACCCAAACCGTCGGGCTGACACGCCCAAAAACCACCCGGTTCAACGCTAACCCGATCATTCGCATCGTGCTGATGCTACTGGCTTTATCGGCCATGTCCGGCCTGGCGATCATCACCCTCTTCATCTTCAAAGAAGGCGTCCCGATCATCGCCAAGGTCGGCTTCAGGCATTTCCTCTTCTCCAGCAACTGGTATCCCCTCGAGGGCGAGTTCGGGATCTTCTCGATGATCATGGGCTCCCTCGCCGTCACCGCCGGCGCCATGGTCGTCGGCATGGTCTTCGGCCTGGGCTGCGCAATCCTCCTGACGCAGTTCTGCCCGCCGCGATGGGTCTCCATCATCAAGCCAGCCATCGAGTTGCTGGCCGGAATCCCCTCCGTCGTCTACGGCTTCATCGGCGTGGCGATCCTCGTCCCCTTCATCCGCGACTACCTCGGCGGACCCGGTTTGTCAGTCCTGGCCTCCTCGATCGTCCTGGGCGTGATGACCCTGCCGACGATCACGAGCATCTCGGTCGATGCCCTGCAGGCAGTGCCCCGAACGTACGGCGAAGGCTCGATTGCACTCGGGGCCACTGAGTGGCAAACGACTTACATGGTCATCCTCAAAGCCGCCCGCTCGGGAATCGTCGCGGCAGTCATCCTCGGCATGGGCCGCGCAATCGGCGAAACCATGGCGGTCATCATGGTCGCCGGCAACACCCTCGACGTCCCCCACAGCATCCTGGACCCCGTGCGAACGCTGACGAGCAACATCGCATTGGAGATGGGCTACGCCGCCGGCGATCACCGGAAAGCCCTTTTTGCCACGGGGGTCACGCTTTTCGTGATCATCATGATTCTCAACACCATTGCTCTGACGGTCTCACGCCGCCGCAGCAAAGGGAAGGTGCTGGCCAAATGAGAATCTCACCAAAACACTCGCAGCGGATCGCAGTCACCGTGATGTGGGCAATCGCGGGGCTGACGCTGGCGGTCTTGGCGTTCATCATCAGCTATATCCTCTGGCATGGCCTGAGGCACATCACCTGGACGTTCCTGACCGAGCCCCCGCAGTCCATGGGCCGGGAAGGCGGCGTCCTGCCCATGATCGTCGGCACGCTCTGGGTCACGGGCCTGGCGGTCCTGATCGCCGCCCCGGTCGGCATCGCGGCGGCGATCTATCTGACGGAGTACACGCGGGAAGGCCGAATGACCGCGATCATCCGTTTCGGCGCTGACTGCCTGGCGGGGATTCCGTCGATCATCTTCGGCCTGTTCGGCTTCGTTTTCTTCGTGATCACCCTCGGGATGGGGTTTTCGATCCTCTCGGGAGCGCTGACGCTGGCGCTGATGGTCCTGCCGACGATCATCCGGACCAGCGAAGAGGCGATCCGCGCGGTGCCTAAGTCGTATCGCGACGTGAGCTTCGGCCTCGGCAGCACGCGGTGGCAGATGGTGACGTGGGTGGTCCTGCGGTCGGCGCTGCCGGGGATCTGCACCGGCGTCGTGCTATCCATTGGCCGAAGCATCAGCGAGACGGCCGCGGTGATGCTGACGGCCGGATCGGCGATGGGGTTTCCACATTCGATCTTCGAATCCTCGCGAACGCTATCGTTGCATTTTTACATCCTGTCGCGGGAAGGGATCTCGATGAGCAATGCCTACGCGACGGCGTCGGTGCTGATTCTGTCGATCCTGGGGATCAACCTGTTCGCGTACTGGCTGATGCGGCGGTTTGTGGCGAAGGCCGTGTGACACATGACGCAGGTTCTGGACATCGATCAGATCGAGACGACCGGCGGCGAAGGGCCGAAGGTGCTGGTGCGGGGGTTCGGGGCGGCGTTCGGCGGGAACGAGGTCTTGCGTGGGATCAACCTGCAGATCCGGCCGCGGGAGAGGTTGGCGATCATCGGGCCGGCCAGCAGCGGAAAAACAACTTTCCTGCGTAGCCTCAACCGGTTGAACGACTTGGAGCACAGTTTCTCGCACAGCGGGCGGATTCTGCTGGACGGGCAGGACATTCAAGGCAGCGACATGGATGTGGCGGAGTTGCGGCGGCGCGTGGGGATGGTGTACGCAGTGCCGATCCCGTTGCCATGGAGCATTTATGACAACATCGCCTATGGGCCGAGACTGGCGGGGATTCGCGATCGATACCACTTGGATGAGATCGTCGAGTCGTCGCTGAAGGGCGCGATTTTGTGGGATGAGGTGAAGGATCGGCTACGGACGCTGGCGACGAATCTATCGGGCGGGCAGCAGCAGCGTCTGTGCCTGGCGCGGGTGTTGGCATTGGAACCGGAGTTGCTGCTGCTTGATGAGCCCTGTTCGGGGCTGGACCCGATTTCGACCGCGAAAATCGAGGATGCGATGCTCGAGCTGAAGAGAAAGTACTCGATTGTGCTGGTGACGAACAACACGAAGCAGGCGGCGCGGGCATCGGATCGGACGGCGTTTTTCTTCATGGGCCAGTTGGTGGAATGCGGGCCGACGAGGCAGGTTTTTACGAATCCGGCGAACCAGCGGACGAGCGATTACATCACCGGCCATTTTGGCTAGGAGTGGAATATGTACTGCAAACCGCACCCTCTGAAACATCACAGGCCGTATGAGCGGCGGAATAGCGTGTTTTTCTATGCAATGTCGAACGTGGTGTCGCACCTGCGGCGGCGGATGGCGAAATGGCGCGCCCCGCACGTGGAGCGGGTAAACGACGGTCAGCCGGGGGACAGGGATCGTCTGGAGCTTGGCAAATTGCATGAAATATAAGATCCAAACCTCGTCGCTGAATCTCCACTATGGCAGCTTTCATGCGCTGAAGGACGTTTTTATACGGATTCGGCCGCGGATGATTACGGCGATCATTGGGCCGTCGGGGTGTGGGAAATCGACACTGTTGCGGTGTTTTAACCGGATGAACGAGCGGACCGCGGGGGTGCAGATCCGCGGGCACATCCTGCTGGACGGGCAGGACATTTCTCAGACGGGCAATGACCTGACGCAGTTGCGCAAGCGAGTGGGGATGGTGTTTCAGCGGCCGAACCCGTTTCCGCTGTCGGTGTTCGACAATGTGGCGTATGGGCTGCGCGTGCATGCGATGAAGAAAGGGGCGGCGGTGGGCAAGGCGGTGGAAGCGGCGTTGCGGGCGACGGATTTGTGGGATGCGATGAAGGACAATCTGCATCGGTCGGCGCTGGAATTGTCGGCGGAGCAGCAGCAGCGGCTGTGCATTTCGCGGCTGGTGGCGGTGGAGCCTGAGGTGTTGTTGATGGATGAGCCGTGCTCGGCGCTCGATCCGATTGCGACGGAGCACGTGGAAGAGTTGATGCGGGTATTGGCGGAGAAGTACACGATCATCATCGTGACGCACAACATGCAGCAGGCGGCGCGGGTGTCGCAGGAGACGGGGTTCATGCTGCTGGGGGAACTGGTGGAGTTTGGGCAGACGGAAAGGGTGTTCACGAATCCGGCGGACAAGCGGACGGAGGATTATGTGACGGGGCGGTATGGGTAGCCGGGCATCGGCGCGCACGAAAAAACCCACGGCGGGGCCGTGGGGTTTCGTTTTGCATTCGGAGGAGATTACGCGAAGAGTCCTGCGAGAATCTTCTGCGCGGCGGCAACACCCTTACCAAATTCGACGGGCTTTCCGAGGGCTTTTAGGGCGTGTTCGACGGCGGCGACGGCAGCGAGGCAGTCGTAGGCGTCGGTATAGCCCATGTGGCTCAGGCGGAAGATTCTGCCTTCCATGGTGCCTTGGCCGCCGGCGATGTGGATGTTGTGCTTGCTCTTGAGGTGACCGCGGAAGCCCTTGTCATCGATGCCGGCGGGGTATTTGACGGCGGTGACCGAATCCGCGGGGTATTTGCTGAAAAGCTCGAAGCCGAGGGCTTTCATGCCAGCGCGGAAGGCTTCGGCGATGAGGTGGGTGCGTTTCCAGACGCCTTCGATGGTTTCCTTTTCGATCATGCGGAGGCTGACAACCTGGGCCTCGAGGAGGGTGTTGGCGGGGGTGAACGGGGTGTCGCCGTCGGCCATGCTCTTCTTGTACTTCTTGATATCGAGGTAGAAATCCTGGCGGGTCTTGTTCTTTTCGACGGCGGCCCAGGCGCGGTCGGAGAATGCGACGTAGCCGAGGCCGGGCGGGAGCATGAGGGCTTTCTGGCTGCCGGTGATGGTGACGTCAACGCCCCATTCGTCCATCTTGAACGGCAGAGCGCCGGCGGAGGTGATGGCGTCGACAATGAGGAGGGTGTCGCCGGAGGCGCGGACGGCTTTGCCGATGCCTTCGAGGTCGCAGACGGTGCCGGTGCTGGTTTCGGAGTGGACGAAGATGACGGCGTCGTATTGGGCGGCTTTGAGCTCATTGGCGATCATTTCGGGGGTGGCGTGGTCGCCATATTCGAGCTTGAGGTCTTTGTGTTCGATGCCGTAGGTTCCGCAGACCTGGGCCCAGCGCTCGGCGAACTTGCCGTTGACGACGCAGAGGGCTTTTTGGCCGGGGGCGAGGGCATTGATGATGCCGGCCTCAGCGGCGGCGGTGCCCGAGCCGGTGATCGAGTAGACGGTGCTCCTGGTCTGGAAGACGTATTGGAGGAGTTTCTGGACCTCGGCGAACATCGCGCGGAACTCGGCGGTGCGGTGATGGTGCACCGGTTTGGCCAGCTCCAGGAGAGTGGCCTCGGGAACGCTCGTCGGGCCAGGCGTATACAAGCGATACTTCATCAGCATAGTCGTGTCCTCTTGATAGTTGCCAGTTGTTAGTTGTCGGTTGTCAGTTGCAGGAAGTGCGAATAATAGGCAAAGATCCAGATTTCTGCCAGAGTCTGCCTGCGGGTATTGCCAATTGACAATTATCATTTATGAATGGGTGGACGGCTGATGAGAGACGAAGCGGTTAATCCGGGTGTCCTGCCGATTTGCGCGATTCGCGAGCAGATTCTGGTGGCGCTACGGGGGTCGAATCGGTTGGTTCTGACGGCGCCGACGGGGTCGGGGAAGACGACGCAGGTGCCGCAGTTCTTGTTGAAGGGGGGCATGCTGCTGGCAGAGCATCCGGGGATTGTGGTGTTGCAGCCGCGGCGGCTGGCGGCACGGTTGGTGGCGCGGCGGGTGGCGGACGAGCTGGGCGGGAAGGTGGGCGGGGTTGTGGGGTATCAGACCCGACATGATAGCCAGGTATCGGGCGAGACGGTGATTCGATTTCTGACCGAGGGGTTGTTTCTACGGCAGATGCAGTCGAATCCGACGCTCGCGGGGGTGGGGGCGGTGCTTTTCGATGAGTTTCATGAGCGGAGCTTGGCGAGCGATACGGCGCTGACGCTGGTGAAGAGGTTGCAGGAGGGGAAGAGGCCGGATTTGCGGCTGATTGTGATGTCGGCGACGTTGGATACGAAATTGGTGAGCGAGTATCTGGGGTGCGCGACGCTCGAGGCACATGGGCGGATGTATCCGGTGAAGATGAGGTACTTGCAGAAGCGGGCGACAGCCGAGGCGTGGGAATTGGCGGCGGATGCGCTGGCGGATGTGCTGGATGGGGATGAGCAGGGGGATGTGCTGGTGTTTATGCCGGGGGTGTATGAGATTCGGCGGACGATCGAGCTGTGCCGGGAGCATGGGCGGGCGGGGGAGGAGTTGGCGGTGCTGCCGCTCCATTCGGAGTTGCCGGTGCGGGAGCAGGATGCGGCGGTGGGGCCATCTTCGAACCGGAAGGTGATCGTTTCGACGAATGTGGCCGAGACGTCGATCACGATTCCGGGGATTCGGCATGTGATCGATTCGGGATTGGCGAGGGTGAATCGGTTTGATCCGCGGCGGGGGATTAATGTGCTGCGGGTCGAGGGGATCAGCCAAAGCTCGGCGGAGCAAAGGGCAGGGCGGGCGGGGCGGACGGCGGCGGGGACCTGTACGCGGTTGTGGACGGAATTGGAGCACCGGTCGCGGCCGGGCCATGAGACGCCAGAGATTCATCGGTTGGATTTGGCGGAGGTGTTGCTGCAATTGTATGCGATGGGGGTGGGGGAGCCGGGGGAGTTTCCGTGGTTGCAGATGCCGAATCCGCTGGCTTTGGAGCAGGCGAAGCGGACGTTGGTGACGTTGGGGGCGTTGTCGGCGAAGGGTGAGTTGACGGGGTTGGGGAGACAGATGTCGCGGCTGCCGATGCACCCGAGGTTGTCGCGGATGTTGATCGAGGCGGGGAGCCGGCATTGTTTGGCGAGGGCGTGTCTGTGGGCGGCGATGATCAGCGAGCGGGATATTCTGATTCGCGGGGCGAAGCATCATTTCGCGGAGGATTTGCCGGCAGGGGCGAGGTCGGATTTCGGGGTGCTGGAGAATGCGTTTGAGGCAGCGAAGAGGGTAGATTTTGATATCGGGCGGTGCGAGCGGATGGGGGTGCATGCGCTGGCGTGCAGGGAGTTGGCAAAAACCCAGCGGTTGTATATGGAGGCGGTGAGGGAGGGGGAACATTCCAGGTCCACGGTCCACGATGCGGACCCGGCGAGATTGGCCAAGTGCTTGTTGGTGGCGTTTCCGGATCATTTGGCGATGCGAAGGTCAGAGGCGAATCTGGCGTGTGCGCTGGTGGGGCAGAGGAGGGGGAATCTGGATGCCCAGAGCGTGGCGAAGCGGCTGGGGTTGATTTTGCCGGTGGAAATCCGCGAGATCGGGGCGGGGCAGGGGGTGAAGACGGTCTTGTCGTTGGCGACGGAGATTGAGGCGGAATGGTTGAGGGAAGTGCATGGCGGGCGGGTGGTGCATCGGCGGAAGGCGAGGTGGAATCCCCAGACGCTGGGGGTGGAGTCGGTGGATCGTGATTTGTTTGATGATTTGGTCATTACGGAATCGGCGAGGCACGATCCGGATCCGGTGGCGGCGGAGATATTGGCGGAGGAGATTTTCAAGGGGCGGCTGAAGCTGGAACGGTGGGATGAGGCCGTCGAGCAGTGGATCGACCGCGTGCGGTGCGTAGCGGAGTGGTTTGCAGAGCGGAAGTTGATTACGTACAGCGATGACGATCGGCGGGTGATTTTGAGCGAGATTTGCGCGGGGGCGACGAGATATAGTCATGTCAAGGATCGGCCGTGTCTGCAATATGTGAAGGATGCGTTGTCGTGGGAGGATCAGCGGTTTGTGGAGCAGATGGCGCCGGAGCGGATCGAGTTGCCGCGGGGGTGGAAGATGAAGATGGAGTACACACCGGGGCAGAGCCCCCGGGGAAGGGCGAAGATCCAGGATTTTTATGGGCTGGCGCAGTCGCCGACGGTCGCGGGCGGACGGCATCGGGTGGTGTTGGAGATTCTGGCGCCGAACATGCGGCCGATCCAGTTGACGGATGATCTGGCGAATTTCTGGAGAAACCTGTACCCGACGGTGAAGAAGGAATTGTCGCGGCGATATCCGAGGCATGAGTGGCGATAGCGCCTTGACGTAATCGTGCAGGGGGAGAGGATGTGGGTGGGTCAGTGGATCCGGGTCAGACGGAGGTCTTCATATGCGATGGTCTATGCCTCTTCTCTTCATCGTGTTTCTGTGCGGCGCTGCGAAACCTGAGGGGCCGATTTCGCCGCCGGATGACGGGCACGGGTGGATGCTGATCTCGGAGCCAATCATCAAGCAGCTTGCGGCGGAAGGGAAGACGATCGCCTGGCCGGGACAGACGACGGGGGTCTGCGTCGATCGCGCAAAAGGCGATGTGTGGATTATCCCGACTGGCCAGGGGGTTTGGCGCAGCACGGATCGGGGGCAGACGTATCAGCGGATCGATGGCGGGGTGATCTCCGGGCGATGCGAGACGGGGTATTCGATCAACGCCGACCCCGAGGGCGGGCGGTCTGCGTTTTTCATGCTCGACGGAAAATGCGGCATGACGCTGGACGCCGGGAAGACCTGGGGGCAGTTCGCGGACGTGGGGCGCAACTGGGACTATGCGGCGGTGGACTGGTCCGATCCGCAGGCCAAGACGATCTTCGCAGCCAGACACGAGTCGGACGGGGAGATGTATCTCTCGGCCGATGCAGGTAAGAGCTGGAAGCAGATCGGGAAGGACGCGAAGTTCGCGGCGGTGGGGATATTCGATCCGGCGGCACTCGTAACGACCCAAGGCGGTGGCATCCTGCGCAGCACGGATGCGGGGGCGACGTGGACGAAGGTTTCGGACTTGCAGCCGACCGGGCGGGTGATGGTGGTGCGCAAGGGTGTGGCGTGGTGGGTGGCTCAGAGCGGGGTGATCGTCAGCCGGGACAAGGGGCTGACGTGGGAGAAATGGGGCGAGCCGGTCGATGGAGTTGGTTGGGGACCGTGGTTCGGCAAGGATGAGGGGTCGTTGATGTTGGCGACCAAGAAGGACTTCGTCCAGACTCGCGACGGCGGGAAGACGTGGATGACGGTCGCCGCGATGCCGGACATCAAGGATTTCAAGCCAGCGAACCTGGGGTGGTTCCTGAGCCTGGCGTGGGATGCGGATGCGCAGGTTCTTTACGCGTCGCGGATGGGGTTTGGGACGTACAAGTATCAGATCAAGCAGTAGGCCAAGCGGTTAAGCATGCTGGGCGCAATCGAAAGGGCGTGGCGGGGAGCCACGCCCTTGCGGATTCGAGACCGTTGTATTGTGGTTAGATGGCTTCGGAATAGGGTTGGGAGGGGGTTTGGGGGTTGGCGGGCGGGGCCATGGGGATCGTGGGGGAATTGGCGCGGGGGTGGGCGGAGTCGTAGACCTGTTTCATGCGATTGGTGGTCAGGTGGGTGTAGATCTGGGTGGTGGAGAGGCTCTGGTGGCCGAGGAGTTCCTGAACGCTGCGGAGGTCGGCGCCGTTGTTGAGCAGGTGGGTGGCGAAGCTGTGGCGGAGGGTGTGGGGGCTGATGCCGGGGTCGAGGCCGGCCATGACGAGATACTTGTCGAGCTTGCGGCGGACGGAGCGGGTGGAGATGGAGGTGCCGTGTTTGTTGAGGAAGACGCGGCCGGTCAGTGGGCCGGCAGCATTAGGCTCGCGGGAACGGTGTTCGAAGTAGCGTTGGAGGGCCTTGATGGCCTGGCTGCCGATGGGAGTGAGACGGTCCTTGCGGCCCTTGCCGCGGACGCGGAGGACGCCTTCCTGCATATCGAGGTCGGCCATGTCGAGCTCGACGAGCTCGCTGACACGGATGCCGGAGGAGTACAGGACCTCGAGCATGGCTTTATCGCGGGCGGAGAGCAGGTCGGCGTCGCCGGGGGTATCGAGGAGCTTCTGGATTTCCTCGAGTTCCAGGCAGCGGGGGAGGCGTTTTTCCTGCTTGGGGGTTCGGATGGTGGAGAGGGGGTTGACGCTGATAAGGCCGCGGCGCATGAGGAACTTGTAGAAGCTGCGGAGGGTGGCGAGTTTCCGGGCCGTGGTGGACTTGGTGTAGTTCTGGCCGTAGAGATAGGCCAGGAACTCGCGGACAAGGATGGCCTCGCAGCGAACCTGTTTCTCGTCGATCTGCCCGGGTGTGATGGGGGGTTCGGGGGCGGGGTCGTTGGGGTGGCCGATCAGGCCGGCGAGGAACTGCCCGAACTGGATGAGATCGGCACCGTAGCTCTTGATGGTGTAATCGCTGAAGTGTCGCTCGAACTTGAGGTAGTCGAGGAACTGCTGGACCAGCGGGGTAAAGGATTTGGGGGACGGAGCGGCCGAAATGGCGGGAACGATTGGTTGGACGGATGGGGAGGTTGGTGAATTCATGGGATCCATGGCGTGGCGATAGCCCTTGTTTGACAGACCTGGTGGTTTTGCGTAGAGGTGCAAACACAACAGGCTGCCGCGACATGCCACGCGGCCGGCGATTCCGGTGGCCCGATTGGCGTGGCCGGGGCGTATCCTACGCCGCTGGCCTCGCATTCTGATCAGACGACCGACCTCCGTCGCGTCCGCATAACATCTTATGCTACTTTTTTCGGCAAATAGGCCTTTAATTCTTTTGCCAAATGTCGGCCAAGTTGATGGGAGAGGATGGCGGCGTCAAACCAATCGAATTGGGTGTCGCCTTTGTGGACCATTTCGATGAGGGCATCGAGGACTTTGACTTCCTGCCCAACTTCGTATTTGAAGCAGAAGTACTGGTCACCCTTGACCAGGTTTAGTGTTCGCATCTCTGCCATTCTTCCTACTCCCGGAACTGAATGGGTTCCGTGCCCGAAGAAGCCCATCGTCACAACGCTACCGCAAGGCGGGTTTGGCCAGCAACTGCTCGATCAGCGAGTGATAGACAAACCCGCAATATCGGTCCATTTCGACCAGGTACGCTCGTTCTCTGTACGGCCCGTCCGGATCGGTTCGACCTTGTGCGTATCGCATCAAATCGGCGCGAATGGAGCCGTTCGCTGCATCGAACATCCCGACTACCTGGACGAACCCCGGCTTGGGGGTCGGGGTTTGCTGACCCGGCAGGGGCGTACCGCGGCGGGCCAGGACATAGGGATCGACGTTGGCCGGCCGTTTGTATTCGCCCTTGCGGAACAACTGCAAAGCAGCGCCCATTTTGGGCGGATCGAACGGATCAAAATCCGTGACCGCCACCACGACCAGTGCATCGCAGCCCAACAGATCACACACGAGGGCCGCCTGTTCCTCCGATTGCACCCGGTCCATTCTCAGAGCGGCATAGACCTCAACGACGCGGTTGACCGGGAGCGGGTTAAGGCCGGCGACATCACCGAGTTGCCTGTGAAGCAAGTCGGCCTGAAGGATGGGGTCGACTTGCTTTTGGCCGCTGAGGTTGATGATCGGGGCCACCGCCCAGGTTTGGCGCGTGGTGCCCGACAGGAAGAGCGGCCGCTCGACGCCGTACTCGGGCTTCTTGCTCTGACAACCGATAAGGCTGAGCAAAGCGACGAGGATCAGGGTATAGGTGATGCTCCGCATCGAGCTTCTCGCATCGTCCGTGAAGGCGAATCAGGTTGTCTGAACACACGCCCCGCACGCGGGGGCGGCTAAACATTCTTCTTAGTGCGACAATTCTTTCTGTTCGGTGCTGCTCACGGCAGCGTTGGGGTTTGCTGCGGAGGGGCGCGATTCGGCGGCGGCGCCATTTTTCGCAGCCGGGGGGGCCGGGTTGGCAGCGGCGGTGGCGGTCTTGGCAGCCTCAACGTGGACCGACCAGATATTCTCGTGGCCGCTGCGGTCGCTGACGAAGTAGATACGGTTGTCTACGGCCCAGACCGGTGAGAGGTTTGTCGAGTCGCCATCGGTAAGGCGTTGGCGGCCGGAGCCGTCGGCCGAGGCCAGCCAGACATCCTGGGGGCCGTTGGACTGGGCGGCGTCGGGGCGATTGGGCTGGAGGATGGTGGTGAACACCAGGCGGCTGCCATCCGGGCTCCAGGCGGGGGAAATGACGGCGGCGTTCGAGCTGACGGCGACCTCGGTCACGCGGGTAGGCTCGCCATTGACCAGGTCGACGGTCCAGATGCTGAACCAGCGCGAACCACGCTGCCGAGCACGTTGGAAGGCGATCCGTTCAACGTCTTTGCGAGGGGACCAGGCGGGGAAGAGGCCTTGGCCGATGATGCGCTTCTCACGGCTGGTCAGGTCGACCACCCACATCTCCCATTGATCGCTGCGGGGGGAGAGGGCGCAGTAGACCAGGCGATTGCCGTCGGGGCTGAAGCTGGGGTGCATTTCCTGGGCGGGGGTGTTGGTGATCTGCTCGGCGTTCTTGCCGTCGATGTCCATCAGGTAGATATCCCAATTGCCGGAACGCGTGGAGCAGAAGGCGATGCGTTTGCCGTCGGGACTGAAGGCGGGCTGGACATCGGGAGCAGAGTCGCTTGTTAGCTGGATTACGCTAGTGCCATCAACTCGCTGAAGATAGATGTCGGGACGTTCGTTGTGGCGGGTGCTGGTAAAGGCGAGCCATTTGCCCGTGGGGTCGATCGCGGCATCGGCGTCGTAGCCTTCGTCGCAGGTCGTATGCTGTTGGAAGCCGAACTCGATGCCGGCGGGAGCGGAGCGGCGTTCGATGCCATCGAACTCGCCGAAGATGTTGATCGCGGAGGGCACAGCGGGCTGCGGGACGGCGGCGACGTGGGCGGGCTCGGGTTGGCTCTGGGGGGGCGCGGTTTGGGCAATAGCCGGCGGGGAAGCGGGCTGGTCCGTACCGGCCGACGGCAGCAGCGAGCAGCCGGAGGCGCAAACCACCGCCCCGAAGACGACGCCGCAGGCAAGCCACTTCAGCATTCGGTAGTTCATGCTCATAGATCTCTTTCGTTCCGGAGAAAACGGAGTGGCGAATTCCGTGGAAGCTGTTCCTCCGTCGCTATCGGCATAAACGGACCTCATGGTGAGGCGGCGCGAACTCGCGAGCCTATGAAACGGTTATCGGACGAAGACGGGCGAAGACAAGAAAAAATCGGCGCAGAAAGCAGAAACCGGAAGATGGAAGATGGAAGATGGAAGCGACGCCGTAAAGCCCGGGGCCTACTGCGGCTGGGCGGCACGTTGAGAACGGCGGCGGGGCTCGAACAGTTCAACCATCTGGTTAACTCGCCAGGCGCCTTCGGGGGACTTCTGGAAGGCCATGGTCAGCCGGCGATCGCGATCGCGGTAGTTCTGGAAATGCAGTATCCCATAGGTGTAAGCCATCAGACCACCGTCGCCGATGGGAGGGGAGAATTGGACGCAGTCGTTGCCGTACATTTCGCGTAGAGGGCCAAAACGATCGGCCGCCTGCTGGTTGGTCCAGACCTGGATGAATTGGTCAAGGGTGACTCTGGCTTTGAATTCCGGATCGAGCAGGGCGTAGGCGGCGGGGTGGTTGCCGGCCACGATGAAGTCGCCGAACTGTTTGACGAGCTGGGTAACCTTCTGGGCCTCGGCGGATTCGGCGTGCTGCTGGCGGATATGGTTGGCCAGGACAGTGCCGGCAAAGACGACGGAGAGGACGATGCCAAGCCAAGCCAGGCCCTTGCCGCCCTGGGTGCCGTTGCTGGTATGGATCTTCCAGAGGGACCAGACGCCGCAGATCAATGCCGTCAGGCCGATGATGAGGAAGAAGACGCCGACGAAAGCAAGCGAGGTAGCCAGCCCGAGGACAGCGGCCGTAACGGCGAAGCTGTTGATAGCGACGTAGTCCTGTGTCGCGACGCCAGCCGTCATGGACATTTTATGGAGCGCCCCGATCGGGTCGGAGGATTGCATTTGCGGTTCAAGTTCGGACATAGGGATTTCCGATTCTGTTAGAACGGACCGAACAGCAGAACCGGTCCGTCGGTTTCGCCGCATTGAAAGTTAACACCCTATGTCAAAACGTCAACTGATTGATGATATTCGCCAACTCAACCCGACCGCGCAGCCGCAGTTCTTGGCGCAATTCGACGAGGAAGAACTGCAACAGTACCTGGATCATGTGAAGAGCGCTTTGGGCGGAAGTATCTATATTGACGGCCGGGCCAAGAAGAAGGGGGACCTGCGGAAGGTATCGTAGGGGTCAGGGACAGCGGGAGCTTTGCACTTTGGCTTACAGAAGCCTAAGTTGTGGGGTCATGGCGGATCGTATTGACACCCTTGGGACTGGTCTGGCGGCGCTGGACCGGGAATTGGGGAGCATCGGGGCAGTGGGTTCGCTCGCGGCGGCGGTCGAGCGGTGGCGGACGGATTGCCTGGCGATGTTGTTTCACCTTCGTGACAAGGGGGGGCATCGGCCGCTGGTGGGGGTTCTGGGGGGAACGGGCACGGGGAAAAGCACGGTTGTCAATCGGTTGATGGAAGCGGAGGTATCGGCCACGTCGTTGCGGCGGACGTTTACCAGTGGGGCGATTGCGATCGCCAAGAACGCGGGGGATGTGCCGGATGGGTGGCTGGGGTTGCCGCGGGAGGTTGGGGGTGGCGGGGCAGTGCGGGGGCGGGTGGGGGTGCTCGCGGTGGTGGAACTGGATCGGCCGCTGACGACCGCAATCACACTGGTTGATACGCCAGACCTCGATGGGGATCAGCCGGTTCATCAGGCCGAGGCGGACCGGGTATTTCGGTGGGCGCAGGCGATGGTGTTCCTGGTGACGCCGGAAAAATACCAGATGACCGAATTGCTGCCGTACTACCGGCTGGCCAAGCGCTATGCGCTGCCGGCGGTGTTTGTGATGAACAAATGCGAGGAGGCGGAGGTCCTGGAGGACTACCGGCGGCAGCTTGGGCAGCGGGAATGGGCGGATGCGCGCGTGTTTGCGATACCGCGGGATGATGCGGCGTATGAGCCGGCGGAGGATCGTGCGCTTCCGAGTCTGCGGGGGACACTGGCGGAGTTGCCGGAGGTGATCAATAAGCAGAAGCAGGAGATTCGCCGAGGGGCGATGGGGCTGCGGCTGCGGGATTTGCTCGGCCGGCTGGATGATCAGATCCTCGAGCCGATGCGGCAGCAGAGGGCGGAGGTGGATCGGCTGACGGAGACGCTCCGGGCGATGGCGTCACCGGCGGCAGGGGTGGACGTGAGCCCGGTGACGCAGCAGTTGCAGCGGCGGCTTCAGGAGCAGAGCGTGCTGTACCTGATGGGGCCACAACGGATACTCGACCGGGTGCGGCAGGTGCCGGGGCTGCTGGTGAGACTGCCGCGAACCGCGTGGGATGTGCTGGTGAAAGGGCGGGGCGTGCATCTGGCAGAGCCGGGGCAAGCGGGGGCGGCCTCGAGGGCAGTGCCGGATTTCCCGAAGCTCTTGGCGGATCAGTTTACGATTTTGCAGAGCCGGGTTGAGGATTTGCTGTTGAGCAGTCCCACGGGGGCCGGATGGATGAATCGCGGGGGAGAGTCGTATCGGCAGGTGAAGATGCCGCCGGCGGAAGCGGGGAAGATCGCCGACGAGGAGTTGGCGGGGTTGAAGGCGTGGCTCGAGCAGCGATGGCATGGGACGCCACGGGATACGGCGGTTTTGATGAAGCTGCTCAAGCTGCTGCCGGGGGGCAAGAAGCTGACGAAGTGGTCGGAAGCAGCGCCCTATCTGCTGGCGGCTGTGGTCGCGGCGCACCATGCGTTTCTCGGGCCCGTGGACCTGATTGTTCTCGGCTCGTACAGCCTGGCGATGTGGCTGGGGGAGAAATTGAGCAATGAGGTGACGTGGCGGACGCGGCAGGCGAACCGCCGAATCGGGGAGCGGTTTGCGGAGCTGTCGCAGGAACAAATCGAGCGGGTATGCGTCTGGCTGGAAAAACAGGCGCCGAGCGCCCAGGAAATCCGGAAGCTCACGCGGATGGCGGAGTCGGTGGCGGAGATGATGGACGAAACGTTGGTGCGTGGATGATCCAGGAGTATCGGCAACTCGTCGAGGAGATCGCGCAGGAGACCGGCGTCGAAAAGCCGAACCTGCTGGACGAAGGCGCGCCGGTGCTGGAGGCGTCGGCGCTGCGCCAGGGAGAAGCGATGTACCTGGTGGGATTGATCGGCGGGAAGGATGTCGGCAAAAGCTCGCTGGTCAATGCGCTGGTGGGGCAGGAGATCACCGCCAGGACATCCTACGGACCAGGGACCGAGATCGTGATCGCCTATGCGCATGAGGGACAGGCGGACGCGCTGAAGGAGTTGCTCGAGCGGGAAGTGAAGGGTCAATACCGGATCGTGACCCACCGGATCAAGCAGCTTTACCGGCAGGTGCTGTTGGATCTGCCGGATATTGATAGCCATTACGTGCAGCACATCGAGGTGACGCGGCGGATGCTGCGGCACATGCTGTTTCCGATCTGGCTGCAAAGCGTGGAGAAGTACGCGGATCGACGGCCTCGGGAATTGCTGGCGAGGGTGTCGGAGGGGAACGCGCCGCGGAATTTTGTGTTCTGCCTGAACAAGGTGGACCAGGTGATCGCTCGCGAGGGCGAGGCGGCGGTGCGGGAATTGGGCGAAGACTATGCGCAGCGGATTGCACAGCAGTTGAAGCTCGAAGAACGGCCACGGGTGTGGCTGATCAGCGCGACCCATCCGGAAGCGTACGATCTGCCAGGTTTGCGGAAGATGCTGGGGGATCAGAAGTCGGAAGAGGCGGTGGGGATTTCGCAGCGGTGGGCGGAGCAGAGGCAAGGGGCGTCACTGGCGGAGTGGGTCGAGCGGCAGAACCTTTCACAGAAACTGGGGGCGCTGGCACGGGTGGAATCGGCGGCGGAGGAAGAATTGGCGGCGCGGGTGGGAGTCGGGCTGATTGACGGCGTGCTGCCGAGCATTCTGGACGACCCGGCGTATCGGCTGTCGCTTGGCGATGAGCTGATGCAGGAGCGCGTGGGGCGATGGCCGGTGGTGAACGTGCTGCACGTTCTGGTGGGGCCGGTGCAGACGATGCTGAGATTGCGATTGCCGGTGGAACAGCAGCGGGGGCTACGGCGGGCGGATGATCTGGTGGCGACGCATTTGCGGGAGGTGGACCGACCCGATTCGGGACGATCGGTCGCGGGGCTGGTGCAGGCGACGTTTGCGTTCTTGCAGCAGTCGTCGCCGCTGGTCAGCCGGGTGTATGAGGGGCGAAAGCTGTGGGAGCCGGCCGAGGCAGAACACGCGGAAGCCGACCTGAAACGGCGGCTCGCGGCGACCATCGAGCGGCAGCGGTCGGTGATCCGGTCGCGGCTGTCGTCGGGCGGGGCGATCGGGGCAATGGTGCGGATCGTGTTGACCATCGGGGCGCTGCTGTGGTTTCCGTTCGCACAACCGATTCTCCAGGCGTGGATGGAGCCGGGGCACGGGAGCTTCGCCTTTCTGGTCGTGCAGGTGCTGGGGGTGAGTTATCTGCTGAAAAATGTGGCGTTCCTGGCGGTGTACCTTGCGGTGCTGTGGCTGATCCTGAAATGGGACACGCAGCGGCGGGTGGATCGGTGGCTGGGCAGATGGCAAAGCAGCGATAGTCTCGATCCCACGCTGAACCTGGCCGGGCAGGTGGCCGAGTGGAGCGAGGAGATCCTGTCGCCGATCCGGCGGTCACGGGCGAAAATGGAAGAACTCGTTCGCCGGGCGGGTGAATTGCGGCAGGGCGTCGAGACAAGCCAAGCGGCATGAGAAGCAAATGGTTGACGGGGCTGTGGGTGCTCATCAGGCTGCTGTTTGTGGGGCCGCCGGCGGGGCTGATGTTGCATCGCCGCAGAAGAGAAAAGCGGATCGCCCGCATTGGCCCCCCTCATTGCCGCTGAATGGTCGGCCACAGCGCGACGGTGCACAGGCTATGCCCGATGCGGTCGAGGATCGGCACGCCGCGCACCTGCCGGAAACCCGCGAGGACTTCTTTCTGCGCCAACACAGTCTCGAAGAGGTCCAGATCCTTCTCCAGTATCTGGGCCGATTCGTTGAAGACGATCAGCACCAACGCCGCCTCGTGGATCAGAGTATCCTGCTCCATTTTGCGAAGATCTTCGACAACGGCCGATCGCCACTGCGGCGAATAGCCCGTATGACGAACGCCAGGCTCGCGAAACTGGTACGCCACTTTGATTTCCAGCCACAGCGCGTCCGACGGACTGCATTGGCACGCCGGGTCAAACAGCGTCGGCTCCGCCGTATCGCGCTTGAGCGGCGAGCCTTTGGGAGCGAGGACCAGGTCGCATCGGAGCCGGTGGGATCGCTTGGCGGAAGCAGTCGAGGGATAGTGAACCTCGCGGGCAACTTCGTGATGGGTGGACAGATGGGTTGCCAGCACGGTGTGAAAGGAAAGCTCGTCCATGGAATCCAGGCCATAGACGGCCTGTTCGAGGCGAAGCGCATCCTCGGCCAATTGGAGCGATTCGGCCAGGTGATCGGTGATGGTGGAAAGATCGTACAGCACGGCGATGTTCAAGCTTGCAGAAGACGCAGGGTCAACCAAGCGACGCCATAACCCAGCGCAAAGCCGGCGAGGATGTCGCTGGGCCAGTGCGCATCCATGAGATAACGCAGGCCGGCGCAGAGGATGGCGAGGGTCCAGAAGATGGCGGCGGCCGGGGGATAGAAGTGGGCCAGGACAACGGTCATGGCGACGGCGCTGGCGGTGTGGGAAGAGGGAAAACTTTCGCGGGAGCTGACGTGACGGAAGGTGGGACCGAGGAATCGCCCGGCATTTTCGCGATTGGGGCGGACGCGGCCGAGCAGACGCTTCACCATGACAGCGACCAAACCCGTCGCGAAGACGGCCGCCAGGAGAGGCATGAAGACGGGGATCGTACGGTGAAGAAGGCGGCGATCGAGCCGCCAGAGCACCAGAGCAACGACGACGGCGCACGCGCCCTGCCCGTATTGGGCAAACCAGCGGCTTTCACGCTTGAGGTCGCCTTTGAACGTCAGTTGCAGCGTGACCGGAGCGCCAAAACGCTCGATGAGCATCATGGCGGCGGTGGCGATCAGGAAAATGGACAAAACGGTCAGGTCCATACGATCGAGTGGGGGAAAGCTAAGAGACGGAGGGGAAAAAGTAAAATGGAGAGAGTTTGCGAAGCCGCGACCCGGAGAAAGACTTCGTCGCACTTCACCGTATTGGCTCGGCGGGAGGCTAGCCATCCCAGATCTAAGCGGGTTGGGTGCGGGCAAGGAGCAGGGACTGGAAATGCCGGTTGGCGACGGCACGGGTGGGAAGGACGAGGGCTTCGGCCTTGATTTCCTCACCTTTGAGCTGCGGGAGCAGTTGGCGGACACAGCTTTCGGCCAGGAGGGGAACGTCCTGCACGCTGCAGATGATGGGGATCGGGAGCAGGTCCATCATGGCGATCTCATCGAAGCAGCCGATGGTGGGCGGGTTGTCGGCTTCCACAAGAGCATCGATGACGCCTTGGCCGAGGTAGTTGTTTGTGCAGACGATGGCGTCGGGCTGGATCTGGAGGAATTTGATGTACGCCTGGCGGCCGGTATCGCGCTGGGCGGGGCCTTCGTGGCGGGCGATGACGTCGAAACGAGCGGAAACCAGTTCATTGCGGCGGCGGTGGGTAACGATGTGCTGTGGGCCGCAGACGACGGCGATTCTCTCAACGCCAACGCGCTGGAGGGTGTCGCAGAGGATGGTGGCGGCCTGTTCCTGGTCGCTGCTGACGCTGGCCAAGATGCCGGGGATGGGGCGATCGAGGATGACCAGGGGCAGGTCGGCCGGGAGCACCTCGGTCAGGGCATTCTTAGTGCACAGGACGGGAACAACGATCAGCCCGTCGATTCCCTTGCTGGGCAGCAGTTGTAGATGCTCCAGCTCGAGCTGCGCGTCTTCGCCGCTGTTGCAGAGCATCAGGGAGTAGCCGTGGTGGCGGAGGCTTTGCTCGATGAGGCTGGCCATCTGGCCAAACCAGGGGTTGGCAATGTCGCTGACGAGCAGCGCCACGGTATTGGAGCGGCGGGTGCGGAGCGAGCGCGCAACGAGGTTCGGCCGATAGCCCAGGCGATGCGCGGCGTCGATGACGCGAAGTCGCGTGGCCTGGCCGATGCGAGCGGCACTGGCCCCGCCGGTCAGGACGCGGCTGACGGTGCTGACGCTCGTATTCGTTTCCCTGGCGATGTCGTGAAGTGTTGGCTGCACGGTGACTCCGATGGGAGACGACCAATGCTCGCCATTGTACTCGCAAAAAAGTGAGGGAACAACCGGCACAAGCGGCAAGCCAACTGAGACGGGGAATGACGCGGGCGGAGCGGGTTTGACGATGGCAGGCATCCAATGCTATTCTCTGCTGCGGCTTGGCATTTGAAGTGCAGCGAAGATCGCCGCGTTTACGCAGGAGCATCTGTGAACAGACACCAGTCCGAGTCTTGTGGCAGGCATGGAATGACGCAGTGGATCGGCCGGGCGGCATTGGGCGGGGTTGTGCTGGCGATCTGGCTGCTGGGCGGATGCAGCCATCGCACCACGAAAAGCACCGTCGTCCCTGCCGTCGAGATCCCGGCGGGTAGTTTCGCGGCCCAATGGAAGGTCGATCTGCCCATGCGGGGCACGACCCTGAAGCAACTCTGCCTCAACGATGACGTGGTTTTCGCCTGCAGAAGTGACAACCAGTGCTTCTGGGTCAACCGCAAGTCAGGCCACACCATGACACTGGCCGATGCAACCACCGCCACGGACACGCTCTTTGCGCCGATCACTCTGGCGGATCGCGTGGTCTTCCCGTCAACAAGCCAACTGTCGGTGTTCAGCCGCGAGGGCAGGCTGGCGCACAGGATCCCGCTACGGTACAGCGCCTCGAGCAGCGGCGTGGGTGACGGGCGACACGTGTTCATCGGAGTGGATCACGAGAACGGCGGCCGGCTGATCGCGGTCGATACGAAAGAACAGCCTTACGAGATTGCCCCATGGTGGGAGTTGATGACGCGGGGCCAGCTCTCGGCCAAACCGGCGGTCCTGGCGCACGAGCTCTTTGCGGGCAGCCGCGACGGCAGAGTGTATGCCGTACGTGCGGACAACCGAGCCGTGGTTTGGCAGAACCTGGAAACGGGCTATTTCCGGACCGGCGGGGAAATCCTGGCAGACCTGAAGGCCGACAAGGACGGCGTCTACGTTGCGTCGATGGACACCAAACTATACTGCCTGAAACTGGACACGGGGAAAATCACTTGGGTCTACCACGCTGGGCGGCCGCTACGCGAGCGGAGCAGCCCGGTTGTCACGACCGATACCGTCTACCTGTACGTGCCCGAGCTGGGCGTGGCGGCCATCGACAAGACCGGGAAAAAGGAAGTCCGCACCCACCGCTGGGTCGTGGCCGAGGGGCAGCAGATCCTGGCTTACGATGAGAAATGCGTCTACCTCCGCAACGAGGAAAACCAGATCCTGGCGGTGGACAAGCAGAGCGGCGAGATAAAGTACCGCTCGAAACGCAAGGACTTTGTGTGCTTCGTGACCAACGAGAGCGACAAGGACAATACGATCTATGCCGCGACGGCAGCGGGCGAGTTGTATGCGATCCGCCCAGTGCCCAATGCGGGCGCTGTCGGCGAATGGGTCTTCAACGCCCAGCCCACGACGCCGCTGGCGGCCGCAAAGTAGACAGCAAAAACAGGTTCCCCTACTGAGCACTCAGGACTATCATGTCTGACCTTGTTCCCATCAAGCGGGCCCTGATTTCCGTGTTTGACAAGACCGGCCTGGCGGATTTCGCCAACGCGCTCCACACCGACTTCAGCGTCGAGCTGATCAGCACCGGCGGCACCGCGCGCTTCCTCCGCGACCAGGGCCTGCCCGTAATCGACGTGTCGGAAGTCACCGGTTTCCCCGAGATGATGGATGGCCGGGTCAAGACGCTCCATCCGAAAATCCACGGCGGATTGCTCGCGATCCGCGACAACGCCGAGCATCGCGCCGCAATGGAAAAGCACGCAATCGACGCGATCGACCTCGTCTGCATCAACCTCTATCCGTTTGAGAAGACTGTCAGTAAGCCGAACGTCACCTTCGAAGAGGCGATCGAGAACATCGACATCGGCGGGCCATCGATGGTCCGGTCGGCGGCAAAAAACAACCGGTTTGTGCTGGTTCTGACCTCCGTGGATCGGTATGCAGAGGTGCTGGCAGAACTGCGGCAGAACCAGGGCTGCTCAAGCGGAGAACTGCGCCTCAAGCAGGCGCAGCGGGCGTTTTCGCATACGGCGGCGTATGACGGGAAAATCGCCGATTACCTGGCGGGCGTGGTGCAGGGGAAAAAAGAGGATGCAACCCCCCTGCCGCCGAACCTGGCGATCTCGCTGCGAAAAGCCGCAGACCTGCGCTACGGCGAAAACCCCCACCAGAAGGGCGCTCTGTACGTCAATCGACAACCCGACGAGGCGTCGGTGGCGTTCGCCAAACAGCACCACGGAAAAGAGCTGTCGTACATCAACCTGCTCGACGCCGACGGAGCGCTGGCTGCGGTGAAAGAATTCGCCGATCCCGCGGCGTGTATTGTGAAACACACCACGCCGTGCGGTTGCGCCGAGGCGGCGGATCTGGCGACGGCCTTCCGCCGCGCGTTCGAAGGCGATCCCCTGGCGGCGTTCGGCGGTATCGTGGCGCTCAATCGCACGGTTGACCTGAAGGCGGCCCAGGCAATCACCTCCATCGACAAGCTCCTTGAGGTGATTGTAGCGCCGGGCTACGACGCCGATGCCCTGGATCTGCTCCGAACCCGCTGGAAGAACGTGCGGCTACTGGAGGTCGGACCAACCAAGGGATTCGACCATACCCAACTCCACATGCACAAGATCGTCGGCGGGTATCTGGTGCAGGAGCGGGATCTGATTGCGATTGATGAGGCCAATTGGAAGGTCGCGTCCAACCGCCAGCCCACGGCCAAGGAGATGGCCGACCTGAAATTCGCGTGGCTGGTCTGCAAGCACGTGAAGAGCAACGCGATCGTGGTCGCCAGGGACGGAATGCTCCTGGGCGCCGGCGCCGGACAGATGGACCGGCCGGCGGCGGCCAAACTCGCGATCGCAAAGGCCGGTGATCGCGTGAAAGGGTCGGTGGCGGCGTCCGATGCGTTCTTCCCCTTCCCCGACGCGCCCCAGCTCTTGATCGACGCGGGCGTGACGGCCATCATCCAACCGGGCGGATCACTTCAGGACAAACTGACGATCGACCTGGTGAACAAGACCGCCACCGCGATGGTGTTCACCGGACAGCGGCATTTCAAGCATTAAACTTGTCCGTTGTTGGTTGCCCGTAACGCAGCGAGGGCTCACACCTTGCCGGGGCCGTCGTCCTTGGCGACTTGCTGTGTCGCGGGCGTGATGAGGACTTGGCCAACACGCTTCTGGGATACAGCCAGGACGTGGGCGGTGTAGTCGCCGAGGCGGACGGTGTCGCCAGCGCGAGGCCACCGACCGAGCTGCTCAATGATGTAGCCGTTGATCGTGTCGACATCACTGGGCTCCATGTTGTTCAACGAAAGGCGTTCTCGAAGCTCGTGCATGGGAAACAGCCCGCTGACGCGGTAGTTCTCCCCTTCGGGAACGAAACTGGGCTGAGTGCTGGTATCAAACTCGTCTTCGATTTCACCGACAAGCTCTTCCAGAACGTCTTCGAGGGTGATGATGCCGCGAGTCGTGCCGTATTCATCCACAACGACCGCCATATGGACGTGGCTCTGCTGAAACTGCTGCAGGAGCTTGGGAACATCGAGCATTTCGGGGACAAAAAGAATGTCGCGGCGGATCTGTTTGAGGTCGATGTCCCCGGAGCCGATGACATGGACCGCCGACCCCGGCAGGCCCGAGGCGATCGCGATCACCTGGCCGTCGGGGGTCTTCTCGTCGGTGAACTTGAGTCGGCCGGGGATGAGCTTGAGGTGGTTGAACAGGTCCTTCATGTGGACCAGGCCGACGACGTGGTCGATGTCGCCGTCGCAGAGGGGAAAGCGGGTGTAGGCACTTTTCTGCACGATCCGCAGCAACTCGCCGACCGGCTGATCGATCGTCAGGTAATCAACCTGAGTCCGCGGGGTCATGATCTGACGAACTTTGAGCTGGCCGAACTCGAAGGCCGACGTGAGAATCTGCCCGCTGCCCTTGGCGATGGCTCCCTGGGCGATCGACTGCGCCAGCAGCGTGCGCAGTTCCTGCTCGCTGTGCGGCAAGGCGCCGTAGACGCGATCAATCTTGATCCCGGAGATCCGCAGCAGCCAGTTGCTGGCGGCGTTCAACGCCCAAATGGCCGGATAAAAGATGTATGTGAAGATGACCAACGCCGGGGCAAGGATCGGCAGCAGCTTGTCAGGGTAGAAAATCGCCCAGTTCTTGGGCGCAATCTCGCCGACGACCACATGCAGCGAAGTGCTCACCGCCAGCGCAATGCCCACCGCGACCGCGTGCGGCTCGTAAGGAAAGTGAATCCAGTGGAACACTGGATGGATGATCTGGACCAGCGCCGATTCGGTGACGTAGCCCAGCAACAGCGACGCGATCGTGATGCCGAGCTGGCAAGAGGATAGGTACAGGTCTACCTTCTTCTTGACGATCAGGGCAAACCGCGCAAAAAGGTTGGTCCTCGCCTCAAGCTCGAGCCGCGAAGCTCGAGCCCCCACCGAAGCGAACTCAGCGGCGACAAAGTAACCGTTGAGCGCAACCAAGCCGATGGTGGCCAATATCTTCCAGAAAATATCCACAGCCTGTCCTTTGTACCGCAGGAAGGGAAGGCACGCCAGTTTGAAAGGGCATCGGTTGGTCGGAGGCGAAGCTTGTGCTGTTGTTGAGCCCCCCTACCGCGGGTCCGCTAATAACAAAAATGTCTGGCAGATGCACAATGCAGCAGCAGGCTAACGGGGGCGGAGGGCAAGAATGAGCTCGACCTCGCCACGGGGACGCCCAAGCTGCTGGGCAATCTCCGCAGGCGTGCGCCCCTGGTCTGCCAGCATGTACACTTCCGCGTGCCGAGGATCGATCGCTGGCGACGGCTCCGCAGAAACGGGGCTCGGATCCAACGACGGTAACGACGATGAAGCCGACCCAGACGTCAATTGCTTGAGCTGCGCAATCTTCTGGTCGGCTTCCTGCATCAGCAGTTCGAGCTTCGCTGTGCGGGTGTCGAGTTGGGCAGTGAGCTGGCGGGCCATCACCGAAAGCTCCACCAGCAGGTTGGACATCTCGCGTTCGACAGCACGCTGCTGGACGAGGCTGAAGTTAAGCGGCTTCTCCAGCGGATCTTTCTTCTTGCGGAACATCGGGCGCAAGATGACATAAGCAATGGTGGCGGCTGCGAGCGCATAAACCGGCCACATCTGATCCTTCCCGATCGCCAACAAGTGGCACGCGAACATGATGCCTCCATGCATGCAACTGGGCGGCAGGCCGCCCGCCACAATCGTCGTTGAACTCAGGCTCCGCTGCAAGCGCCGAAGCATCGTTCGTGGTCCGTCGCTTGCCCATGACCGCCGGTGCCCTGACTCGCCCCCGGATAAGAACAATCACCTAGGCAACGATCAGGAACTCCACGCTGTCGGCCGCGGTATCGAGCAGAGCCACCGTCTTCGGGTTGGCCCGGTGAAGGGCGCCGGGGTTGATGATCCGGGTGCGGCCGACTCGGGCATCCTGGTGCACGTGCGTATGACCCTGACAAAAGTAGTCGTACTGCTGGCCGGAGAGTAGCCGCTGCTTGAGCCTGGCGTCGTCACCATGAATAAGGGCAACTCGCTTGCCGTCGAGGGTCAGATCGCCAAAGGGGCCATGGCAACGAATGTCGAGCCTTCCGGCGTAGCGTTCCAGTGTAGAGCGGTCAAAGTCGCAGTTGCCCCAGACAAAACCTGCGGGCAAACCAGCAAAGCAGTCGAGGATACGCGGGGAGCCGACGTCGCCACAATGCAAAAAAAACGTGACCCCGCGGCCTTGCAGCAGTTGGATCGCCGTCTGCGTGGCCTCAGATCTGTTGTGGGTATCACTGAGAATGCCAATGAGCATAAGGTGAAATCTCATCGCGAGCCGAACGAACCGCCTCCATTCCATAGCGGAATTGAGGATGATAACATGGGTGCATCGTGCAGCATGTACGTCCCATATCATCGGTCAAGATCCGCAGCTTCGCCCAAACCGACGCCGAAGTATGCAAGCGGCTCTACATGGAAGGGCCGATCCGCGGCAGAATCGCCGACAACGACACCGGCTTGGACATCGACAATATCCCGCTGGCATATATGAGCTCGGTCGATAACCATTTCTGGGTCGCAGAGAATATGGCGGGCGAGGTCGTCGGCATGATCGGCGTGCAGCAGCACGAGTCCGGAGAAGGCGAAATCCGCCGACTGCGCGTCCGGCTCGACGCCCGCCGCCGCGGCTTCGGCAGCGCCCTCCTCGAAGCGGCGATCAAGTTCTGCAAAGAAAAGCAACACCTGAAGGTTACCTTGGATACCGCGATGGACCTCGAACCCGCAATCAGGCTGTTCGAAAAGTTCCGGTTCAAGCTCTCACGCAAGCGGGAAATCAGCGACCGAACGATGCTCTATTTCTACTTGGATCTCTATTCCGGCGATCCCACCCGGAAAATAAAATGATCGGCCTCACGACGCTGCTTACTTCTCGATGGGCAGACGCGCGGCAAGCTGGGTGGCCAGTTCCAGGAGCGTGCCTTCGTAAACCGTTCTCTCGTTGATCTTGTCAGTCGGCACAACGCCGTCACGCACATCACGGGGATACTTGGCGGTAATACCCGCTTCCTCGAAGACGACCACAGCCTTGTTATCGGCAACCTCAACCACGCGTAACGTGGCCTTGCCCATTCCCTTAAGCAGCAGAATGGACCGGGGCGACTGCGTCTGAAGCTGTTCGATTTCAACGTAGATGACACGGGGAACACCCAGGTGCGGGGCAATCTCCGCGACCGTAAGGCCTTCAATCTCAGGGTGTTGACGCTGATAAAGAACCACCGATCGTGGGTCAATGAACTGCGGCGACGAGGAATCGGCCTTCGCGGGTTGCTTCTCGTCCTGGGACGGCTTCTTGGCGAGCTTGCCCTGAAGTGCTCGGGCAAGGTCAATCTGGACTTGGTTGAACTCCGTCCGAGTGAAGCTGTCGACCCAGACCAGTATTGCGCACTTCTGGCCCGCCAAACCCGCGTACGTGACTTCCGGCTTCTCCGCCGCTTCTTCCTCCTCGGCAAGTCCGCCGCTTGAGCAACCGGCACAGATCAACGGCAACAACGCCAGAACAACCGCAAAGCCGCTGAGCACGCGGGCCATCGGTCCACCAGACAGGAAGGCACACAACTGCAACATAGGCATACGACAAACATCGTGCACGGTCATTTGGGTACTCCAACTTCCCTTGTTTCAGGCTCTTAGCTCCATCCATCGTGGCCAGTGATGTGGATGCCGATCTTCCACATCCAGGCGAGCACCCCAAAGACGAACAGGGGGACCAGATAGTACCGCCAAGGCACAAAACGCAACAGGCGGTGGACCGGCCGAGCAGTTACGGCAGTATATAGCGCCGCCCAGAAAGTCGCTGCAACGAGCACTGCCAACATGAAACCCATGGGTTGGACGAAGAAGCTCGCCGCGAACCGCCCCCGGACAAACCAGGACATGCTCGTTGTCATGCCGCACGTCATGCACGGTACGCCAGTACGGTAAAGGAATTGGCACGGTTCAAGTCTCAGATGGTGATGAGACCCGACGCCAGCGGGATTGGGATGGATAACGACCGCGATCACCAGGATCGCAAGGCAACCCAAGGCAACGGCTAAAGCCGCCAGCCGGCCAAGCGGCGAAAACCGCGCTACACGCGGCCGGGGCGAATAGATCAGCGGCACCGATGCATCCACGCATGCCAATGTACCGGCTCGTATACCGCCTGCAAGGCGGCAGGCCAACGCCCACTTGCCTGGAATCTTCCTGAGCCGCATAAGCCAAACCCGACAAGCTCAGGCTTGGGTCCCATAAAAACTTGGCCGGCTGTTGTTCCACCAGTTCAGCCACAGACCCCAGGCATACCACTGATCCCTAGGTCCCTATGGTTACCCAAAAAAGAAACGTCAATCGCATTTGTTAGCCGAGTATCTATGCAGGGAGAAGAGTTGCTGTTAAACTGGGGGGTTGGTATTGACAATGTCGGCAGAGAAAGGCCGTATGGCCACCGATGCTAACTTACCGAGTAGTCTCAAGCCTCTGCCCATGTCGCAGCAGGTGGAGACCCGCGAGTGGGTCGGAGCGTCTTCTGTGTGGCTGGTACTGTTCCGCTTATAGATGCACGAGTTTCGGCAGATGCCCAGTTGTCTCGGGCAGGTCATCCGGCAGAGTCGCGTATGATTGGATGGTTGTTGCGTACGATTCGACGGTTAGCACCAGCGGTACTTGCGGTGATACTATGCGGCTCCCAGCACCGGGATTCAGGGTGCGTTGAAGATGGCGAGTAGTGTATAGGCCTCGAACGGAGTCCTGAGCAGGCAGGCAAGGTCCAAAGGCAGAAAGTGCGGCTAGGTATGCGAGTGTTTATGCTTGGGTGGGAATTTCCGCCGTTCATCAGTGGTGGCCTCGGCACAGCATGCTATGGGCTGACCAAAGCCATGAGCGGGTTGGGTACGGATGTCATGTTCGTGCTTCCACGCCCGGTGTCCACACCCTTCTCGACGCATGTCCGGTTGGTCAGTCCTCGCCCGGAATCGCCGCTGGCGGCCCCATCGACGGAGTTGCGGCTCGATGAGTTTGAACACGTTACGTTCCGGACAGTTAACGCTCAGATCGGCAACCCGTACCAGAGGCCCGAGCAGTACAAGCACCAACCCCAACCGCAGCAGCAGACGGTCGTGGCGGAAAAGAAGCGCGCCACCAAAGCCACCGTCGTCGCCAGCAACGACCCGGCCCGGGTTGCCGCCACCGGCATCCAGGCCACATCCGCCAGCCCCGCACAGACGGCCGCGCCCGCTTCGCCCTACGGCGGAGACCTGTTTGCTGAGATCCAACGCTACGCGGCGCTGGCGACCGAGATCGCACGCAATGAGTCCTTTGATCTGGTCCATGCACATGACTGGATGACCTTCCCCGCGGGACTGGCGGTGGCGGCGGCCAAGGGCGTGCCCCTCGTCGTCCACGTCCACAGCACCGAGTTCGACCGCTCCGGCGAAAACATCAACCAGCAGATCTACGACATCGAACGCCGCGGCATGCACGGCGCCATCAAGGTCATCGCCGTCAGCCACCTGACCCGCAACATCTGCGCCCACCGCTACGGCGTCGATCCCGCCAAGGTCGAGGTCGTCTACAACGCCATCGACATGAACGGCAACGGCTTCGACGAGGAACAATACAAAATCCACACCGACGAGAAGATCGTCCTCTTCCTCGGTCGAATCACCATGCAAAAGGGCCCCGAGTACTTCCTCGCCGCCGCCAAAAAGGTCCTGGAAGTCATCGACAACGTCAAGTTCGTCATGGCCGGCAGCGGCGACATGATCCGCCGGATCATCGAGATGGCCGCCGCCATGGGCATCGGACACAAGGTCCTGTTCACCGGCTTCCTTCGCGGCACCGACGTCGAAAAAGTCTTCAAGATGGCCGACCTCTACGTCATGCCATCCGTCTCCGAACCCTTCGGCATCGCACCCCTGGAAGCCATGAGCCTTGATGTCCCCGTCCTGATCAGCAAACAGTCCGGCGTCAGCGAAGTAGTCACCCACGCGCTGAAATGCGACTTCTGGGATATCGATGATATGGCCAACAAGATCATCGCGGTCCTGCGCCACCCGCCCCTGGCCAGCACCCTCCGACAGCATGGCGCATTCGACGTCCGCCGGCGAAGCTGGGCCGACGCCGCCAAACAGTGCATCCACGTCTACGAGACTGCCAAAGACGTCATGGCCGGACAGCCCGCAGCCGTCTGAACCATAGCAACAGAAAAACGGGACAACCGCAGATCGGCGTCACACTGCTTTTCTCCGGTTCTTTTTCCCTTCTTCTGACGCGCCCGGCATATCATTCAACAGCTAACCAAAGATAAGAGCACCACATGAGCACGCGGCCGATCATGGTCATCAGCGGAACAAACCGTCCGAAATCCAACGCGTTGCGGCTCGCAAGCATCGTGGCCCGACACCACGCCCGGCAGGGCGTGACCGTGGACCTGCTCACCCTATGCGATATGCCGCATGAAGTATTCGACCCGATCGCCTACGCGCAGAAGCCGCCGGCCTTCCTGGCGATCCAGCAGCGCGTGCTCGACGCCGCCGGACTGCATGTCATCACCCCGGAGTACAACGGGTCCTTCCCGGGCGCGCTCAAGTACTTCATTGACATGCTCAAGTTCCCCGAGAGCTTCGATGGCAAGCCCGTGGCGTTCGTAGGCGAAGCAGCCGGGCATTGGGGAGCACTGCGGGCCGTCGAGCAGCTTCAACTGGTCTTCGGCTACCGAAACGCCCACGTATTCCCGAATCGTGTTTTTATCCCCGCGGTGAACGAGAAGTTTGACGGCAACGCAAACCTTGACCCGACGATCGATGAGCGGCTGGCGAACCAGGTCAAGGGCTTTGCCGCGTACTGCCATCTCATCGGCCAGTCGCGAAAATGAGCCCTACTGGTCCGGCATGGATGAGACACCCCCGCGAACCGCGGTTCCTGGGCTTTGGTGTTCCGGGCGGCCGATGTAGACTCACCGTGATTCCAGCAGGAGAGACTTTGTGAACCGCCAGGTATTGGCCATCGTCAGCATGCTTGGGAAGGACCAGAAAGGCGTCGTCGCGCAGTTTGCCACCTACATGGCCGAACGCGGCATCAACATCCAGGACATCGAGCAGCGCGTCGTCCACGGCTTCTTCCTGATGGACATGCTCGTCGACCTCAAAGACCTCACATGCGACCTGTCGGAGCTGATCACCGGCCTCCTGGAACTGGGCCGGCGGATCGACATGGAAGTCCGAGTCCATCTGCACAGCCAACGAAAGCCCAAGCGGATGGCGCTGCTCGTCAGCAAAGAGCCGCGCTGCCCAACACAGATCATAGAAGACACAAAATCCGGACGCCTCCATGGACAGATCGCCGGCATCTTCGCAAATCATCCGGACCTGGAAGGGGTGGCCACCAACGCCGGCTTGAAATTCGCGTGGCACCCCGCCGACGACCCGGAGAAGCATTTTGACTGGCTGCTCAGAACACTCCAGGAACACGCGGCCGACCTGGTGGTATTGGCCAGGTACATGCGGATCCTGCCGACGCGGATCGTCCAGGCCTACCGCCACCGCATCATCAACATCCATCCCTCCCTGCTCCCGTATTTCCCGGGAGCCACGCCATACAAGCAGGCGTATGAAAGCGGCGTGCGAGTGCATGGCTGCACGGCCCATTTTGTCACCGAACAGCTCGACGAGGGGCCTGTCATCCTCCAGGACGTGTTCCACATCAATGTCGGCTCGGACACCCTGGACGATGTCAAACGCAACGGGCTGGACCTGGAATCCCAGGTGCTGTCCAAGGCCGTCGGGCTTTTTCTCGATGAGGAACTGGTGGTCGTCGAGGGAAAGGTGATTTTCAAGCCGGGGATCAGCCGTTTCATGAAGGCCGGCGCGGATGGCAATTCATGATGGACCTGCCGCGATCATTCCACAGCCTGCCGCAGGAGTCCCAGACGCTGCTGCGCGAACTCGGGCTGACCGAGATGGAACAGGTCTTCACCGACCCGCGGATCGAGACCTGGCGCTCCATCCCCGAGCGGGAGAATTGCACGCTCGATGCAATGCTCGCCGATGGCCGCACTATCCGCCTGCATATCAAACGCCACAAAGCAGCAAGAAACGCCAAGCCCCCTGGAGAACAGGAGGCCGACGGCATCTCCATTCTCGAGCAGGCGAAGATCCCGACCATGAAGCTCATCGCGTGGGGAAAAATGGAAGATGGACGCAGCTTTCTGATCACCGAGGATCTGGCGGAACACAGGCCCGCCGATAAGCTGATCGAATCCGGCGTGCCGTTTGAGCGGCTGCTCGAGCCGACGGCCGACCTGGCGGCGAAGCTGCATTCGGCGGGGCTGCACCATCGCGATCTTTACCTGTGCCACTTCCTGGCCAAGTTGGATGACAAGACGCTGGACCTCCGCCTGATCGACGCGGCGCGCGTCGCGCAGTTGCCTGCGTGGTTCTTCCGCCAGCGATGGATCGTCAAGGATCTGGCCCAGTTCTGGTACAGCGCGACACGATTGTCAGTGTCCACAGAACAGCTTGAAAAGTGGCTGCAGCGATACGCCCAGCAGCGAAGCCTCGAAACGATCGACACGCTGCGCAGGGCGATCGAACGCAAGGTGCGGTGGATTACGCGGCATGATGCGAAGCTGAACGAGAGGCAACCGCAGCGGAACCTGTCGCTGCCGGGAACGTGAGAGCACTTTGAAGATCGCACTGATCATCTTGCATGCCGACACGCAGCGGGGCGGGGCCGAGCGGTACACGCTGAACCTGGCCCACACGCTGGCCGGCGATAAACACGATGTGACACTGCTGGCAAGCTCTTTCGGCCAGTTACCGGCGGCGGTGAAGCCGGTGCAGATCGGGCAGCGGGCGCTGACACGCACTGGGCGGTACCTGCGCTTCCTCGATGCGCTCGACAAGCACCTGGGGCAGTGCGATTACGACCTGATGCACGCCATGCTGCCGGTGCACCGGTGCGATGTCTACCATCCGCACGCCGGCGTGGCGGCCGAGATGGGCGGGGCATGGTTCAGCCGACCCAGACGCTTTGCACAGGTGGAGCGTGAACTCCTGACCGGCACGCACACCCCGGTCGTGCTGTGCCTGTCCGATTACATCAAGCGCGATCTGCGCAAGCACTACACGATCGACCAGGGGCGGCTGTTCTCGCTGTTCAACGCCGTGGATCTACGGCGATTCGATCCGGCGGCAAACGAGGATCGAGCCCAGACCCGAGCAAAGCTTCGCGTTGGCGATGAACAGGTCCTGTCGCTGATGATCGCACAGGACTTCGATCGCAAGGGCTTGCGGCAGGCGATTGAGGCACTGGCACAGGTGCCCGATCGTCGAATGGTGCTGGCGGTGGTTGGTGGAGATGCATCACCCCCCTACCGCCGGCTGGCAAAGAAGCTGGGCGTGGCGGAACGGGTGATCTTCGCGGGCGTGGCATCCGATCCACGACCGTTCTACCGCGCGGCGGACTTCTTCGTGCTGCCAACTCTGCATGATCCATGCAGCCTGGCGGTGCTGGAGTCGCTGACGATGGGCATGCCGGTCATCAGCACCATCCAGAACGGGGCGTGCGAAATCATGCGAGATGGACAAGAGGGATTTATCTTGCAGGACCCCTTGGACGTGACACGGCTGGCGGAGGCAATGCAGGCGATGCTCGAGCCGGATCTGCGGGCGCGGATGCGGCAGGCGTGCCTGGCGCTGCGGCCGAGGCTGTCGCATGAGGAACACATGCTCAGGTTGATGGAGGCATATCGGATCGCAAACGCCGGATTCTCGCCTACGGGCGTGGATCAATCTCCTGCTGGAGGAGCTTGAGGTCAGACCGTTCGAACCAGCCGGTGGTGAGCCAGAATCGCTCGCCTTCTTTATTGTTGCTGAATACGAAGATGCCGCATTTGAGGATGCCTTCGTCGCGCAGGCGGTCGAGGCAACGCTGGACGATCGTCCTTCCCAAGCCCCGATTGCGGTGCGATGGTGCAACGGCCAGGTGATGGAGTGTCCCGCGCCGACCGTCGTGGCCGCAGAGGACGGCGGCAATGATCCGCCCGCGCTCGCGCGCGATGAAACTCATGCCAGGGTTGCGGCGGAGGAAGGCGGCGATGTGCTCGCGGCCGTCGGCGTCGTTCAGGCCGATGCCCTCCTGCTGCCGCCAGAAGGCGAACACGGCGTCGTAGTCGGCCATCGTCATCTCGGTGATGTCGTGGGGCACGGCGATGGCCTTTCAATGCGCCGGGGCGAGTTGCTCGAAAAAGTCATTGCCCTTGTCGTCGACGATGATGAATGCAGCAAAATCAACTATCTCTATCTTGCGAATCGATTCCATGCCAAGTTCCTCGAAAGCCACCAGCTCGACTTTCTTGATATTGGACTGGGCGAGGAGAGCGGCGGGGCCGCCGATGGAGCCAAGGTAGAAGCCGCCGTGTTTCCTGCAGGCGTCGGTGACGGCCTTGGAGCGGTTGCCTTTGGCGATCATAACCAGTGAGCCGCCATGGGATTGGAAAAGATCGACGAAGGAGTCCATTCGGCCGGCGGTGGTGGGGCCGAACGAGCCGGAGGGCAACCCAGGCGGAGTTTTGGCCGGACCAGCGTAATAAATGGGGTGGTTCTTGAAGTACTCGGGCATGGGTTGGCCGGAGTCAAGCAAGCTTCTTATACGAGCATGAGCGGCGTCGCGGGCGACGATCAGGGTGCCGCTGAGTTCGAGCCGAGTCTTGACGGGGAACTTGGCGAGGATCTGGCGGACTTTGTCCATGCCGATGTTCAGGTCGATTTTGACCGGCGGGGCGAGCGTAGGGGGATTGGCGGGGAGGTATTTCTCGGGATGCAACTCCAATTTCTCCAGAAAGATACCGTCGCAGGTGATCTTGGCTTTGATGTTCCGATCGGCCGAGCACGAGACGCCGATGCCGATGGGGCAGGAGGCGGCGTGACGCGGGAGGCGGATCACGCGGATATCGTGGGCAATGTATTTGCCGCCGAACTGGGCGCCGATGCCGCAGCGGAAGGAGGCTTGTAGAATCTCGGATTCCATGTCGGTGTCGCGAAAGGCGCAACCTGTTGGGGAGCCAGTGGTTGGGAGGTGATCGAGGGTGCCGGCGGAGGCGAGTTTGACGGTCTTGAGGGTCAGCTCGGCGCTGGTGCCGCCAACGACGATGGCGACGTGATACGGAGGACAGGCGGCGGTCCCGATGTCTTTGAGCTTGGAGGACAGGAACTTCAGCAATTCCAACGGGTTAAGAATGGATGGAGTTTGTTGGAAAAGAAAGGTCTTGTTGGCGGAGCCGCCGCCTTTGGCGATGAAGAGGAAATGGTACTGGTCGCCGGGTTCGGCAATGATGTCGATCTGGGCGGGGAGGTTGGTGGCGGTGTTCTTCTCCTCGAACATGCTCAAGGGGGCAAGTTGGGAATAACGTAAATTCTTCTCTTGCCAGGTTTTGTAGATGCCTTCGGAGAGGGCGGCGGCGTCGTCGGTGTCGGTGAGGACGTGTTGACCCTTTTTGGCCAGGACGATCGCGGTGCCGGTGTCTTGGCAGCTTGGGAGCTGGCCGGCGGCGGCAACAACGGCGTTGAGGAGGTGGGTGTGGATGACGTAGCGGTCGTTGTCGGAGGCTTCAGGGTCGTCGAGTTCCGTGCGGAGCTGCTGGAGGTGGGTCGGGCGGAGGTAGAATGAGACATCGGCGAAGGCCTGTTGGGCCAAGAGTTTAAGAGCGGATGGGGCAACGTGCAGGAGCATTCGGCCGGGGACTTGGATCTCGGAAACGCCGTCGCGGGTGAGCAGCCGATAGGGGGTATCGTCAGGGGCGAGTCTGAAGAGCGGTTCGTAGGCAAAGTCTGGCATTGTTTGATCCTTATGGCACGGGTTCCGCGAAGGGGTATAAGGTAGCTTGTGAATGCGGAAGTGCAACGGTTTTGCGCCCCCCCCGGCGACCCCCGCTGCACCCCCGAAAGTCCCCCTAAAACCCCCAAAAAACCACCCGCCGCTCCCCCTTTTGGGAGCCTGTTTCGACACAAAGCACAGAGAGCGATCCACAGATTACGCAGATTAACACCGATGGGAGGAGAAGGGGGTGAGGGGGTGGGAGGCCCGCCGAAAAAACGCTGGGAGACACCCGGTGGAGGCGTGGTAAGAGCCTGGAAGCCCAGGAAGTGGCCCTAATGTGCATCCGGGGCTGTGGAGCGATTCGACGCGAGGAGAGGCGCCGTGGAAAGCAGGGGCAGGTGGGTTGGGCGATCCGTCTGTCGCATAACGATGTTCCTCCCTATGACCGGCGCTGTTGCGCGAAAGGAGTGTTGGGGGCGCAGCGATATGAGCGGAACGCTCGGAGAAGCCGGGCGAAAAGAGATTTATTTTTTGCGGGCGCACAGCGCTGGATTTGTTTAGTTGCTGCTTGACGGGTGGAATCGGAGTCGCCGGGAGAGGTAGGCGGAGAGGAAGAGGAGGGAGATGTAGGCGATGGGGGGTTCGGGGATGAGGATGGAGGGGGTGAGGAGGTAAGTGCGGGAAGTCGAGGGGAAGGCGAGCGGGTGGCCGGTGGCGATGATGTAACCGGGTTCGTTGACGGCGATGGCGTCGGTGAGGAGGAGGTTCGGGGTGGTGAGGAGGGAGTTGAGGTCGTAGGAAAACCAATTGCCGGTGAGGCCGGACTGCCAGAGAGTGGCGGAACGCGAGTTGGGGTTGGCAGAGTCGAAGGTGTAGCCGACGATCTGGTTCTGGTCGTTTATGTCCGTTGGGCGGGCGGAGTCAAAGGGGGAGTCAGGTGGCAGGCCGAGGTCGGTGATGGGGGTGTCGGCGATGGAGGCGAAAGCGTGCATGTTGTAGTTGATGGGAGGGATGAGGCCTGGGGGAGCTTGGCCGTAGCCGCCGAAGGCGTAGGCGTAGCCGGTGATGACGCCGTGGTTGTTGATGTCGATGCCTTCGCTTTGGAGGTTTGAGGGGTCGGCGGGGCCGTTGTTGACGAAAGGTTCGAGGAAATTGGTATCGCCGTTGGGGTATCTGCGGAAGGCGTGGTTGCGCAGGTGGCCGGTGACAAATCCGGCGTTGTTGATGGCGTTGGCGGAGGCGGGTTGCCAGCCTGGGGTGATGTCGGTCATTTGGCCGGTGGTGGTGTTGTAGAGGATGCCGCGGTATTGGACGGCGGATTCGTTAAGGGAGTCGGTGTGGTCCTGAAAGTTCAGGGTGGAGTCGCCGACAGCGATGCCTTGGTCGTTGATGTCGTAGAGTCGGCAATAGCGGATGAATCCGCCGTAGAGTGGCCCATGCCATTGGCCCTCCCAGAATCCGCCCCAGGAGTACTGACCCAGAGGTCCGACGTGCGTAACCTTGTTGCCGTTGATGACCAGGCCATCCTTGGACCACCAGAACTCGCGATTGACGTAGGAGGTGTCGATCCAGCCGACGGATTGGCCGCCGAGATTAATGGCGCGGAGGTGCGTTGGGCCGGAGGGGGAGAGGGGGACATAGTTGTGGAAGTACGGGAGAGCGGCGAGTTGGGCGGGAGTCCAGTCGGTGATCTCGGTGGCGGAGTAGGTGGCGACAGCGGCGGAGGCGAGGGGACCGGTGAAAAGCATGACAACTGCGACGAAGAAGCGAGTAGGCATGGCTGCCTCCCGAAAAGACACGAGGGTGTAAGAGTAATGTACATTGCATCGACTGAATGTGCAACAGTATTCTGTGTCAAGCAAAAGAAAAGGGTCACTCCTCATTAATTGACAACGACCGCGAGGACCGCCTCCAACTTCACCCCACCGCCGGCGCTTCATCCCCCATCGCCCGCCACGCCAAATCCCCCCTCCGCCCCACCATTTCTACAAAACGAACCCATTTCCCACATTCGAAAATCGACATTCGAAAATCGAAAATGGCCCAAACCCAGGCCCCGCCAACGGCCCCAGAACACAACCAGCCGGTCCGACGGGGGAGAATAGGGGGAGAAAAGGGTGGTTCTGGGGTGACTTTTGGGGTAGCGCAGGGGAATTTTTGGGGGAGCAAAGGGGTACTTCCCCCACTCGCCTTCCTGTACAATCACTCACTCAAAAGGAGACCTTCATGCCCCACGAACTCACCCGCCGCCGTTTCCTCTCCCTCTCCACCGCCGCCGCCGCCACCTCCCTCCTACCCCGCCACTCCCTCGCCGCCGAACCTTGGCCCCTCCGCCTCTCCACCTCCTCCATCCATTACAGCAAACTCCCCATCGAACAAACCTGCCAACGCATCTCCGCCCTCGGCTTCCAAGCCATCGACATCTGGTCCGCCTACACCGGCTGCCCACATCTCGACGACGTCCTCACCCGCCTCGGCCCCGATGGCCTCAAAGACCTCCTCGCCAAACACAACCTCAAACTCTTCGCCTTCTCCGTCTACGTCGGCGGCTACCGAAAATACGCCGAACTCCTCGGCAAATCCGGCGGCGGCCTCGCCATCCAAGGCGCCTCCGCCCCCGTCAAACCCGCCGAACTCAAAACCCGCATGAAAACCTTCCTCGACTCCCTCAAACCCGACCTCGAACTCGCCGAAAAACACAACTCCTTCCTCGCCATCGAAAACCACGGCTCCTCCCTCCTCGACTCCCCCGACTCCTTCAAAGCCTTCACCGACCTCAACACCCACCCCCGCCTCGGCATCGCCCTCGCCCCCTATCACCTCCAAGCCATCAAAGCCCCCGTCGAACAAGTGATCGCCATCTGCGGCAAACAGCTCCTCTTCTTCTACGCCTGGCAACTCGCCGACGCCACCAACCAACTCCCCGGCATCGGCCCCACCGACTTCACCCCCTGGCTATCCGCCCTGGCCAAAATCAATTACGCCGGCTACGTGAATCCCTTCATGCACGGCGAACTCCCCCCCGACCCAATGTCCGCCGCCCTCACCCAATCCCGCGACTACCTCAAGACCACCCACGCCAAGACCATGTGATCCCCACCGCCCCTATCCCACCAACGCTCCACGCCCACACCCCGACACCTCCCACCCCCACGCCCCCCGCCCGCCATCCCGGTAAAACACCCCCACCAACCCGAGGAAACCAAAGGCTGAAGGCCTTCGAGGAGGAATCAGCGGCGGCGGCTGGCCTGGTACCCGGCATTCGTGTCGGAATCATCGGCGGCGGCTGGCCTGGTACCATGCACGCCCGCGGCTATCTCTCCGCCGGCGGCTTCAAAATCGCCGCCGTCGCCGATCTCATCCCCGATCGCCGCCGCCAACTCATGGCCGAACACCAGATCCCCTGCGAGTACGCCGAAGCCGAACACCTCCTGGCCGACCGGGAAATCGACGCCGTCAGCGTCTGCCTCCCCAATCACCTCCACGCACCCGTCGTACTCGCCGCCCTACGAGCCGGAAAACATGTCATCTGCGAACAACCCCCCGCCATCTCCCCCACCGAAGCCCGCCGAATGGCCGACGCCGCCGCCAAACACAACAAAATCCTCCTCTACGCCGCCCAGCGCCGCTTCGGCGGCCACGAACAAGCCGCCAAACTCGCCATCACCAAAGGCTTCGCCGGCGATGTCTACCATGTCCGCTGCGTCTGGACTCGCACCCGCGGCATCCCCCTCGGCACCGGCTGGTTCACCCACAAGGAAAAGTCCGGCGGCGGCGCCCTCCTCGACATGGGCGCCCAAATGCTCGATCTCGCCTGGTTCCTCCTCGGCCAACCCAAACCCACTGCCGCCTTCGGCATCGCCTACCGCCGATTCCCCCAACTCGTCCCCCAACCCATCCCCTTCGATGTCGATGACCAGGCATTCGCCATCCTCCGCTTCGAAAACGCCAAGTCCATCGAACTCGCGGTCAGTTGGGCCATCAATCAACCCCAGCAGCAGAACGGCACCGCCTGCCGAGTCTATGGCTCCACCGGCGCCATCGAAGTCTACACCCCCAAAGGCGCCGTCCTCTATCGCGACTTCAAACCCTCCGGACAGTGTAAGGAAAACCCCCTCAAACCCCCTCGAACCACCCACCACCCCGCCCTCATGCGACACTTCCGCGACTGCATCGCCGCCCGCGCCACACCCCTCCCAGGCGGCCCCGAAGGCCTCACCCTCATGCAAATGCTCCACGCCATCTACCAAAGCAATGACCTCGGCCGCAGCGTGAGCATCTAAGACCGCATTGCCGGTGCGTCTACCACGCCCATGCTTCTTTCTTGTGCTTCGTTTCGCGGAAGCCCGCAACGCTCCATCACTCTCCCTCCGCCAACCGCTCCACCGTCCTGCAATCCGCTCTAAAACCCCCAAAAAAAACGACTTATCTTCCCAATGCCCACCACGCTGCCGTGGGCCTCCCATATCCCGTCAAACCCGCCAAAAAAAACTTCTTCAAATCCACCCAAACCCCCCGTCTCACCCTTTTATTTCCCAAATTGCCCAGTTCCTCCATGTTTCACCCCCGCGCCCAAAAAAATTTTAGACAGCCATCAGCCTCCCCCAATCGTTTGCCTCCGCCGCGCCACCCACTGGTCCACAGCAACCAACAACCTCCACACCAACCCCCCAATCCCATCGAACGCAGACGCAACAACACCATCCAACTCCTGCCCGATCGCATCTGCCGACCCTCGACCACCACCCCGTCACCATCGCTTACTCCCTTATTCACAATAGGTTCATGACACCATAGGCCGCCAGCACAACACCGATCCTGCCGCCTTTCATCGCCCCTTCCCGTCCCGGTCCTTATCCCTTTTTGTCGCCAAGATCACTCAACCCGACCCTCCCGCAATCGCATTTCACCGCTCTCGACCGCCGCAACACCCCCGACAATAGATAAACGACCCCCGCCGCTGACGCTATATTGACTGCCCCCAACGCTCCCGCGAACCCCTTGCAGAACGAACTGATAAATTATCTGGACAAGTCCAACATCTGTGCTATATTTCGGTAGTGGTAGAGTAGCCGGAGCGGCTCTCAGGTTTCAGTGGGTCATATCGTGGCTCGCAAGGCCGTCTCAGCGGGAATTATACTCGCTGAGCTTACATGAGGGAAAGTGAGAACTGTATGTTGATCAAGACAAAACTGATGACTGCGTGCGCGGGAGTCCTGTTGATCGGTGGCATCGGCGCATCCGTTGCCAGTGCTAAGATTGTGGTGGATGTCCGCCAAGACGGCACCGACGCCAAGGTGTTCCACCAGCCGACTCTGGCGGATCTTAACAAGCCGATCACTCTCAACGTCTTTGCTCAGGTGACTAGCACCGACACCGCAACGTCGGGCACCGCCTTCAAGGAAACACTCGCGAGCATCCACGGCGCCATGGTTAGCGCCGGCCCCACCAGGGGCACCATTGCCCCCAACTACTTCTACCCGGACCCCGACACCGGCGACCCTGTGGGTCCCCTCACGCCCTTTGGCGATCCCTTCAACGACAAAGTCAGCTTTAATGGCTCCGCCTCGCAGAATGGCTTGAGCCAGGATATCGATGGCGATGGTGACATGGATCTCGGCGGCAAGCTTGGCGATGGCGTCAGCAACTGGATCGTCTTCCGCACCGACAAGAAGAACATGGGCTGGGCGACCGGCCAAGGAAAGAAGCTCAATGATTTCGGTGGCGTTGAGTTCCAGCTCGGCCAGATCATCTTCACACCGTCCGCTTTCGGTGTCGCCGACACCTTCATCAATTTCCGGATCCGCTCGGATGCCTCTGGCAACACGGTCAAGGAAGCTGGTCTCTGGACCGAAGACGGCACTGGTGCCTCCAGCCTCAGGGACGGGTCCAGTGGCGTGATCGAATTCAGCCCGTTCATTATTCCGCCAATCCCCGAGCCCGCGACTCTGTCGCTGCTCGGTCTCGGCGCTGCGATGTTGCTCGGTCGGAGAAACCGTAAGTAAGCCTTGAGCTACTTCTCCACTTGATCGACATTCCGTTTGTTAGTTCCGGGGCGCGGACCCTCCAAGGGTCCGCGCCCCGTTTTGTTCTGCTCTGGGCAATAAGCGGCCGCAGCCCCTCTCCCCCTCGCCCGGCACTCCGCAGCATTTTCCATTTTCGCCATAACTCCTTGTAGCTAGTTCTTCGGTAGGTCGGACACTCTTGTCGGACACGAGTCTGCGAGTGGGGGATGTGCTCATCCTCCCGAGCAGACTCGTTTCTACCCGCGTTTATCCGCGGCCTCCGCCACCGTTTGTCCCCAGGCGTAAAACGTCAGGTGCTCCGCCAGAGGCTTGGGGTGAGGGTTCCGCGTAGCACCCTCGAACCCTCAGCCCTCTTTCGCCTGCCGCATCATCCCCCTTTTCGCTTGCGGTTTCGCGCACCAGACACCCTCCATCGTCCAGTGGCTGCTCTGCGTAACGTCAACGCCCACTCGGAAACCACTGTAGATGACCTTCGGTCCCCCATAGGAACTCACCGACCCCCCAAAACCCATAATCCTCCAACTCCGCTCCGCACTCCCTCATCCCATGGGGTATATTGAATAAATCGTTGACTTACTAGCTGCGGGGCATACGCCGACTTATTGGATGGGCTGTATCATGTTCCGAAAGCTGGGTGTAGCATGTGTGTTTGTCCTCGCCGCCTGCTCCATCGTTCGCGGTGGCGCACTCATCCCCGACGACCCCTACTACCCCTACGCTTGGCACGCACCCATTATCGGCCTGCCCGATGCCTGGGGCTACTCCACTGGCTCCAAGGACGTCATCGTCGCCATCCTCGACACCGGCGTCATCTCCTCTGAACCCGACCTCGCCGGCCGCGTCCTGCCCGCCCTCAACGTCACCGGATCCGGCCCCACCGACCCAACCAGATACCGCCACGGCACCTGGGTCGCCAGCTCCCTCGCCATGCAGATCAACAACGGCATCGGCGGCACTGGCGTCGGGAATTTCTCCATCCTCCCCATCAACGTCACGGCCGGCGAAGCCACCACCCCAGAATGGATCGCCGCCGGCATCCGCGCCGCCGCTGACCACGGCGCCAAGGTCATCAACATCTCTCTTCACGCTCTGACCTATTGGCAGATCGACAATGCCGCCGCCTACGCCCGTTCCAAAGGCGCCCTCACTTTCGTCGCCGCCGGAAACGACAATCAACGCAATCCCATGGACGCCTACGACAACCTCATCTTTGTCGCCGGCACCAACCGCAACGACCAACGCTGGGTCAGCTCCACCAATTCGTCCATCGGCAGCACCTATGGCCCCTACGTTGACCTTTCCGCGCCCGCGGAAAGTATCGTCGTCGCAGATTCCATCGACACCAGGCTCCCCGACGGCTATGGCGTCATCAGCGGCACCAGCTTCGCCGCTCCCCTCGCCGCCGGCGCCGCCGCTCTCGCCTGGTCCATCGCACCCAACCTCACCCCAGATCAGGTCCAAGCCATCCTCTTCGACACCGCGCTCAAATACGCCGACCTTGGCGACCCTGGCTGGGACGAACAATTCGGCTGGGGCCGAATCAACGTCGCCGCCGTCGCCGCTGCCGCCAGCGCCACAGTCCCCGAGCCCGCCGCCTTACTCTACCTCGCACCCGCCGCCTTCGCTCTCTTCCGCCGCCCACGCGACAGCGACACAGGAACGTGAATCCCGCCAGTTATGTTCAGAACATTTCCCCTCCAACGTACACACTACCAGCAACCCATCCGCCCCGCGCCCATTCGGAAACCGGCATTCGACATTCGAGAATAGGCTAAGCCCTTGCCAATCCAAAGGCCCCCTGGAAGAACCAGGGGGCCCGACGGGGGTTCGACGGGGGAGCCACGGGGCTCGCCCGGGGGATTTCCGGGGTGCCCCTTCACGCCACCTTCTCGATAGTCGCCTCCGGCACATTCTCCAGCCGAACATTCCTCGCCACCACCTTCCGGTACCCAAGTTGCCGGATCACCTCCAGCACTTCGGTCCAGGTCGGGAACATCCGTTTGTTCACCTTTTTGTAGGCCTCGATCGCCATTATGAATTCGAACTGCTCCGCCGTCATCTCTCCCTCCTCCGCCGACTTGCGGTCATCCGACCGCCGCCGCCCCGGCCCCCGCCGCCTCTCCAATCCCGTCCGTCGTTCCGCCACTCGCTTTTCCGGGCCGGCATACCCCGACTGTTCCGCCGTCTGCTGTCGGCGATCCAGTCCACTTCGCTGGTCCACCACACTCCCGCGGCGATCGCTATTCTTGTCGCCGCGGAGGTTTACAGCAGGTTGTGTCGTTGATTCAGTAGCTGGGTCCATGATCGCACCTCACCCACCATATCGTCCCATACTGTCGCCAGCTTTAGCGTGGCATCCGAGCAATCCCCATGTTTGACGCCGGCTCTGCAAGGCGGCCCTCGCCATCCTTCACCAACCCGCCCTCCAGGAGAGGCAGATGGTGACCTGCGTTTCCAATTCGGTGATGCGACGGCGTTGGCGCTTGATGACCTGTCGGCAGGCTCGTTGGATGGGGTGACGGGCAGTGTTTGGAGGCAAGTATCGGGGAATGGGAGGGGAAAAAAAGTTTGGCGGAGGGGGGTAAAAGCGTAAGATGAGCGGGAATAGGGGGTTGAGTGGTTTTCTGTTTAATAGAACCGTTCAAAACCGACCACAAAACGACCAAAAACGACCAAAACCGACCAAAACCGACCGAAACCGACCGAAAACGACCAAAACCGACACATAGCGACCGCCGAGCATATGAGTGGGCGATTGGTGCTGAGGCGGTGCGGAATGAAATTGTCAAAGAGCCTGGCAGAGGGGATTTGCCCCCCGACCCGGCAGGGGGACAGCGTCCAGCCTGCCACGGAGGTATTATACCACAGAGGAGTGGCAATGTCAAGTAAAAAATGGCTGGAATTGTTAGGGGGTGGAGATAGTCGGTTGGTTGGGGTCAGGGGGAGGTCGGGAGAAGAGCCGATCAGGCAAATCGGAGGGACAGGGTGTTTTCGGCGGGTCTTCAGCGGAGC
>JAPLNB010000160.1 GCA_026693085.1 Planctomycetota bacterium
GCCGCGTCTACCAAGTCGGCCGCCAGGTCGCCGACAACTTCAAAGCCACGATGGCCATCGGGTTCGATGACTTGTTGCCCAGATGGAACTTTGTCGCCGCACCTCAATAACATCGCCAGTTATTGATTCGGCGGTCCTAAGGAAGCTGGTAAGGCGGAACCGCCCGCCATCGCTCTTCGCAAAAAGCGGACGGACATACCAGACCTTGGCAGTCGATAGACCCGCGAGAACCGCACGTCCTTGATTCGCAAGCCGGGTAGAACCCTGATACCTGCAACTCTACCCACACCACATTCGATATTGTGGTTCAACATTCTTACAGAACCGCTGGGATGCAGCCGCATCTCGGGACAAACCACTATCAAAGATGTATAAGTCAGATTTATGAAAAGTTTCGGATCACTAGATAAGGGAGGTAAGCGCGGGTCCTCCGAAACGCAAGGGTCCCACCGTGGGGGGTCGATAATAGCGGCGAGTCAAACCTAACAACCACGTCCAGTATGATCGTGAGCAATTATACATAATGAACGATAACAAGCACGGCGAATAATAAACGCAGGTAGACTACACCCCCCGCTACAGTATAAGACTGATGCCATAGCGCACCGTCCGCCCCCATCCGCCCCTCCCCATTCTCCATAGGAATATCGACACGCCAGCCATGTATTTATTAGGACAGGCTGTTTCCCTTTTCCCGCCCCCCGCCTTTACCTCTGCTTCGCCCCTTTCCAATTATGCCTGCTGCTGTCATACCTCTGCCCCTTTCCTGCCTCTGCTCTGCTCCCATCATGGAACATACCAAGCATCGCAACCTGTCCTAATGCTCATCCGCCCCTTTCCAATTACGCCTGGTGTGCTCGGTGTGCTCGGTCCGCCCCAATGTCCGCATTGCCTGCAATGCTCGCAATGCCTGCAATGCCGCAAACCACAAGGCAGGTATCTTTCGAGCAGAGCAGAATTGACCCCGACCATGAGAAAACATGCCCCCAGCAGCGACGCAGGACGACGATTGACTCCTTGTCCGGCCTAATGCACCCCCTCATTCGCCTCTGATCCTGCGGTTTGTGCCTTGCAGCCTATGCCCCTCGTCCGTTTCTTCCCCAGCAGTCAATCCCCAGCAGCCATGCTTCGCACCCCTTTGCAGCCATTCCCCATCAAACAAGAATGCCCCCCGTCGCCGTGCCAGTAGAAAACGGGGGGCAATTGCAAGCAACAAGCTTGCGGTTAGAGAGTATGAATGATGCGCGTTATTCCCCTCCATCTAGGACAACGTGGGTCACATACGTAGACTGCTTCCCCCCAGCACGGGGGAGATTGCAAAAGCGAACAAGGTGACTGAGGTTTGCTCGCGTAATTGCGTGCTTTGCGTAAACCGCCTCCACTAGAGCATGATCGCCATTTGCGAACCACACACAATACTGTTTCGTTTTCATCTTCTCTTCTCCTCGTCGTACTCGTCGCATCGACACCCCCCTTCCCTTTTCTGGTATGCCGACTATTGCACATGGATTGCCTTTTGGCAAGGCAAATAGCTGTTTTTACTGCATTCACAGTATACGCTTCCAATAGTTTGTTTGTTGGGCATGATAGTGGTAATTCTGTTCCGGTCCGATTAAAGTATCTTGCGTGGACCTATAACGTACTCATTCAGTTCGCTTTTTCACGCCCCGGCCCACGGGGTTTGATTGATTAGGGGCAATTTGCCCTTTTCCCTTTTCCGATTCTAAACCCGGATTTCCCCCAGAATCGCGGCGAGTAAACCATTGGCGAGTAGGATGCTGGCGTTGCCTCTTCCCTTCGGCCATGCTTCCGGGGAGCAGATCGACAACGGCCCACGCAGATTGCAGTATCCCCAGCGTTGCACGCCTTCATAGGTTCGCACACGCCGCACAGCCCGTGGGAATACCCGCCGCACAGCCCGACCGAATTGACGGGGGGTCAGTCTGTCGGGAATATCAGGATCGAACCGTGGATAGTGCTTTGCCCGCCATTCAAGGTAACGACGGTAGAGAATAGCGGTAGGCAGAAAGTCCGCCCATGTGACGCCCGCTTGCGGGTTGTCTGAGTAGGCAGAGAGGGCCATAGATGCATCCTGCTCCTCTGGCGTCAATTCTGGTCCGTTGTAACGACTCGAATAGGGCATTGGCTCATCCTTCCTTCACAACGTCAATCAGGGTAAGGGGAGGAAGCGGGGGAGAAACGGCAACTCCTCCACCCTGACTCGCCTTCTGACTCGCCTTCTGGGCTGCCTGTATCGCAGCCAGAATCTCCGCCTTGACGCGAGTAGGCAGAGTGGGCCAAGCGGCGATTAACGTCTGGGGATCAACGGTATCGCCCCCAATGGGCAAAGCGGGCAAGGGGTGGGGAGATTTGGAATCAGTAGAATCGGGAGGGTTGTTACTCTCAGCCGGGCAAACCTGTTGTTTTCTTGTTGAAACGTCTGCGGATGCGTCGGAAACTGCGCCGCCTCTCCCGATTACCCCCTGTTTTTCGGCCTTTTCTGCAATGTATTCGAGTCCTACTGCGCCTCCACCTTCACCTTCGCGTATCCCGCATAAACCTCCGCCACCTTCGCCTCAATCGGATCGCCACCATGGAAATACAAGCGGTACTTGAGGGTGATTGACTCGCCCTTCTTCATCTTGTGTTCGCCTTGGACGAAGAAGGCATTGGCGGCGAAGAGGCCGTAGTTGCGGACGTGCCAGTTGGTTGGATATCGCCAACTCGTCGGGTCGTTCATGATGGCGACGCCGACGGTCTTGCCATCGACGGGCCCCCAGCAGTCGGCCCAGGGCGCGGCAGCGGCGCGGATTGCGGGCTCGCCCTTATTGCCCATCGAGTCGATCATCTGACCCTGCCCCCGGCCCGCCTGCGCAGTCCTCCCCGGTTCCGGGGCGGTAAGGCCGGTGGCAACGCGAACCGCCATGCCCCCCTCCTTGGTCTTGCCGAGGTGAACGTCACCCTTTTCGGCCTTGAGGGTAATCCCCCAGTCCATCAGTATCTCCTGCCCGAAGCTATAGATGCCGATCTCCTGGATTTCGGTCAGATCGTCGCCCCATGCGTTCTCTGCAACGAAGCCGTTGGAAACCGGTCCGGTGACCTTCTCACGGATGCGCGTCTGGGTGATGGGGAGCTTGGCCCAGTAGTCCCTGCCATTGACCTCGCCATGGGTGAACCAGACGCCGGTGTGATGCGGGTGGTCCTTGTCCTCGCCCTGTTTGGTCTCCATCGGATAGGCACGTGTGATGGATACGCCTTGGACATTGATGGGATAGAAGAACGGTTTCTTGAACTTGGCGAACTGAGGGCCGAAGCAGTAGCGGGTAATTTCGCGGCCGCCGGCCTGAAAGGAGAGAAACCCGCCAGCGTCTTCGTTCAGGGTAATCGCGGGAGAGGCGTCTTGGGGTTGGCCTTGGGTGAGCATGAACGTGCGGGACTTGCCCGCTTCGACGAAAGGTATCATCCAATTGACGTAGGTCCCCTGCGCAACCTTGTAAGTTTGACAGGGGACGGGCTTCTCGGTCGCGGCATCGCGGAGCGCAAACGGTGGAGTGAGCTTGTCCGCGGAAACCAGGTACCAGGGTGTGATGAACCGGCGGTTCTGGTCGTGGGGAGCGATGGTCAATTTCAACGAGGCATTCTGGGCGGAGGCAGAGCCGCAGGTGCAGGCAACGCACAGGGCGGAGAAAAGCGACATGAACCATCTGCTCCTGGAATTCGTTGCGCGAGGCTGATGCATCATGATATGCTCCTGGCGGGCGGTGAAGTGTCGCCCGCAATTGTGTACCCGGCTGTGGGCCGGTTGTTGTGTTCGGCCGGCTCTCTGGCAGATTCGGGTCTCACTTTGTATGTTTAGCGGATCATGCCAGAAACCAACTTATCGGCCAAGTCGCAGAAGTGGTATCGGGGACTCGATCGCTATTGCTGGATCGTGTTGATCATTGCCGCATTGGGGTGGCTGTTCGATACGATGGACCAGAATCTTTACAACCTGGTGCGAAAGCCATCGCTGACCTCGATGATTGCCCCGCATTACTCGGAGGCAAACATCCCCCAGGACCAGAAGGACAAGATCCGGAACGAGGAGGTCGCCAAGTCCCCAAACGCCTCGGACCAGGCCGTTGACCAGGCCACGAGCAGGCGGGTCAGGACCGAGGTGCGAAAGCTGGTTGACGCCGATGTATCGCAGAAGGGCGGGTGGATCAACGCGATCTTCCTGATCGGTTGGGCGGTGGGCGGATTTGGCTTTGGCATCATCGGCGATCGCCTGGGCCGAGTGAAAACGATGGTGACGACTATCCTGATCTACGCCATCTTCACCGGATTAAGCGGCCTGGCCCCGAATTGGTGGCTGTACGCCATCGCTCGGTTCCTGACGGCTTTGGGCGTCGGAGGCGAGTGGGCGGCGGGCGCGGCGCTGGTCGCCGAGGTCTTCCCGCAACGGTCCAGGGCCATGGCCCTCGGAAGCCTTCAGGCGCTCTCGGCCGTGGGCAACATGATGGCGTGCGTCATCACGCTCATCATCGGAAACCTCGAAGAATACTGGTATGTCGCCTACTTCATCGGCTTCTTCCCGGCGATCATGGTGTTCTGGGTGCTCAGGACGGTGAAGGAACCCGCTGCCTGGCACGAGGCCAAGGCCAAGGCGTCGCTGGACAAGGAAATGGGCGCCATCGGCGAGTTGTTCTCGAACGTCATGCTCCGTCGCAACACCATCGTCGCCATCCTGCTGGCGACTGCCGGGGTCGGCGGCCTCTGGGGCATCGGATTCTTCTCCACCGACATGATCATGGGCGAGCTCCGCAGCGCCTACGACTGGTCCGCGATGTCGCCGGAGCAGACGGACACCATCAACAAGTGGATTGGCCGGCAGAACAGTCTGATGTTCCTCGTCCAGCAGGTCGGCGCGTTCATCGGCATCTATCTGTTTGCCGTGGTCGCAGAGCGTGTTTCGAGAAAGTCGGCATTCGCATTGTGGTTTGTGATCGCATGGGCCTCGGTCCTCGGCTATTTCTGGCTGCTGGCCGGCTCCGGAAAGAACGCGTTCGTGCTCGGCATGATGATGGCCCCCGTGCTCGGCTTCGGCACGCTGGGGCCGTTCTCAGGCTTCACCGTCTACTTCCCCGAGCTGTTCCCCACGCGTCTGCGCGCCACCGGGTGCGGGATCGGCTACAACGCCGCGCGGGTCTTCGCTGCCCCCTGCGCCCTGATGCTCGGAAACCTCTCCAAGTGGTACGCCGGGTACGGATTCTCCGGCGGCAACGCGTTCGCGATGGCCGCCACCACCATCTCCACCATCTACATTGTCGGCTTCATCGGTTTGGCCTTTGCCCCCGAAACCAAGGGTAAAGCGTTGCCGGAGGACAAGGATTTTGAGGTGGGGTCGCGGCATTTTGAGCCGGCGATGGCCGAAGCGGGTGCCAGATGAAATTCGCCATCTGCAATGAGCTGTTCGAGGGTTGGGCCTGGGAGAAGGTCTGCGGGTTTGCACGCGAGATCCGATACCACGGGATCGAAATTGCGCCGTTTACGCTTGCGGAACGGGCGGAGCTGATTGATCCGCAGCGGCGACTGGAGATCCGGCGTATCGCCGAGGCGCAGGGGCTGGAGATCATCGGGCTGCATTGGTTGCTGGTGAAGCCGGCGGGGCTTTACGTGACCCATCCGGATGCGGGGATTCGGCGGCAGACGGCGGATTACTTTTGCGGGTTGGCGGAGTTGTGCGGGGATCTGGGGGGGAAGGTGATGGTGATCGGGTCGCCGAAGCAGAGGTCGCTGTTGCCGGGGGTGACGCCGGAGCAGGCGATGGGGTTTGCGGTCGAGGTGTATGGGGCGGCGTTGGAGATTGCGGCCAAGCGCGGGGTGACGCTCGCGATCGAACCATTGACGCCGAAGGAGACGGATTTCATCAACACGGCGGCGGAGGGGATTGAGCTGATCCAGCGGATCGGGCATCCGAGTTTCCGGCTGCATTTGGATGTGAAGGCGATGTCGGCGGAGGCCAAGCCGATTCCGGACGTCATTCGGGCGTCGGCGAAGCATTTGGCGCATTTTCACGTGAATGATCCGAACCTGCTGGGGCCGGGGATGGGGGAGGTGCGGTATGAGCCGATTATTGCGGCGTTGCGGGAGGTGGGGTACGACGGGTGGTTGTCGGTGGAGGCGTTTGATTTCAAGGCGGGGGCCGAGCGGATTGCCAGGCAGAGCGTCGAGTATTTGAGACGGGTGACGGGTCAGCATTGAGGGTCCGCGCTGCGGACCCTGCGAGATAGAGGTTGAGGTATGGGTAAAGCAAGCGTTGATCCGGTGGAATTGAGGCGATTTGCGCAAGATTTGGCGCGGTTCAATAATGACTTGCAGGGGTTGATGTCGGGGCTGCATGCGAAAATGGTGGCGCTGGAAGGCAGTTGGCGCGACCAGGAGCAGCGGAAGTTCACCGAAGCGTTTGCGCAGACGACGAAGATGCTCGGGACGTTCTTGGAGGCGTCGCAGCAGCATGCATCGTTTCTGGCGAAGAAGGCCAGTCTGATCGAGGACTATTTGAAGTCGAGGTAGGAGTCGCATGGCTACTGGCGCACGAGTCGAGTCGCTGGATGCGTTGCGGGCGTTTCGCACGGCGATGTGCAAGTTTGGCGAGGCGGCCAACATTGCTCTGTGCGACGCGGAGGCCGAGTTGCAGCGGACGCAGACGTGGTTGGAGACGGAGCAGGCCAGCTACTGGGCGGGGCAGATCCGCAAGCGGCAGGAGTTGGTGGCGCGGTGCAAGGAAGCCGTGCGGATGAAGACGCTGTTCAAGAATGCGGCAGGGTCGCGCGATTCGGCGGTGGATGAACAGAAGGCGCTGGCGGTTGCGATGAAGCAGCTCGAGGAGGCGACGCAGAAACTGGCCAACGTGAAGCTGTGGGCAAGGAGACTGGCCAAGGAGTTGTCGCTCTACAAGGGGGCAGTGCAGCGGTTTGCGACGTCGGTGCAGAGCGGGATTCCGGTGGCGGTGAGCCGGCTGGATCAGATGGTAGTGACGTTGGAGCAGTATCTGGCGCTGACAGCGCCGAGTGCGCCGGCGGCGGAAATGGTGGTGACCGATCAGCGGCCGACGATGGCGCGCGGGGAGGGGATGACGATCGAGGACGAGCCGAAGGAGACTTTGCCGGCAGGGGAACCGCAGAGCGATGGCGGTGAATCTGAGATGTGAGGTGTGCGATGGGCGTTCATGAAGGGCGAGGACAACTCAGCAAGGCGATGAAAGAGCTGCTGTCGCGGTGGAGCGAGGCGACGTCGTCGTGGGATGACGCCAAGAGCAAGGAGTTTGAGGAAAAGCACATCACGCCGCTGGTGATGGATTTGAAGATGGCAATGTCGGCAATGGATCACATGGCAGTGGTGTTGCAGCAGATTTCGCGGGATTGTGAATAGAGAGTGCAGGCTTCAGGGGTCAGGGGTCAGGTCACAGGCATCAGCGGGGTTCGCTGGTGTAGCGGATGGCGAGGGTGTGGCGGCGATCGGGGGCGACGGTCACTGCGTTGGGGCCAGCGTTGGCGGATTCGATGCAGAGCATCCTGGTCCACTCGTCCTCGCCGAAATCGGGCATGGCGATGGCTTTGGCGATCCAGGGATTCCAGAGGACGGTCGTATCGGAGCCGGTCTTTTCGATGATAATTCGGCGAGCGAGGGTGGGATCGTCGATGAAGCAGGGCATTCGCGCATCGAGATAGACGCGATCGGTTTCGCCGGCAATGGTAATCGGGGCATCGTCCTGGGTCTTGCGTTTCATGCCGTCGGTTTTGTCGAGGTAAGACGTGTTGGCCAGGCCTGAGATGGAAAGCTGGCGGACATCGCCGACGGAGAAATAGGAGTGCAGAGCTTCTTCGAAGGTGATGGCCTTGAGGGAGGTGTTTTGAACTTCGAGCGAGAGGTTAAGCGAAGGGCCGATGGTCACGCGGTAGCGCGCGGCGAAGGAGAATGGCCAGATTCGGAGCGTGGCATCCGTGGAATCGAGGCGCAGGGTGATGGTAACGGATTTGTCGGGCAGTTCAGCAGTGGATTCGACGGTCCAGGGTTGGACGCGGGCGAAGCCGTGGATCGCCGAGGATGGATCGCCGGCTCGTGGGCCAAACCAGGGGAAGCAGATGGGGATTCCGCCACGCATGGGTTTGGCGGAGTCGAAGTGGCTCTTGTCGCTCATGAACAGCAGCGGCTTTTGGCCGACGGGACGATAATGAGTGACATGAGCGCCGTGCAGGTATACTGTGGCTTCGGCATGGGGAGTGACGATGGCGGCGCGAAGCAGGCCGTTGGGGCCTTCTTCGAAACTGAGCGTATTGGCAATGCAGAGGCCTTGCAGGTCCGAGAGTAGCTGGCCCATGGATGACATGGTAGCGGAAATCGGCGCTCCTAGAAAGCGGGCCGGGAACATTGATGGCGCCACATGACCACCCTGTGTAGACGTGTCGCACGGAGAAGGTGAGAGAGCATGAAGCAATTTCGGCTGGTCTTGGTGGTGGTCATGTTGGGCGGGTGTGGTGGGCCGATGGACCACCCGGTGGGGCCGACTCCCAAGCGCGTGTTGATTGTGACCGTGGATGGGTTGCGGCCCGACGTCGCGCTGCGGGCGGAAATGCCGAACATGCGGGCGTTGATGAAGAGCGGGTGCTTTACCTTTTATGGGCTGACCATTGATCCGTCGCTCACCTTGCCGGCACATGTCAGCATGCTCACGGGGCAGAAGCCGGAGAAACATGGGGTGTGGACAGATCTTGATCGAGCGGACGAACAGGTGGTTTATCCGAGTGTGCCCACGCTGTTCGAGGCGGCGAAGAAGGCGGGGTACACGACGGCGATTGCAACGGGGAAGACGAAGTTCGAGGCGCTGAACAAGTCGAATTCGTTGGACTGGTCCTACATTCCGAAGATCTATGCGCAGGATGGCCAGGTGGCGCAGCAGATGACGGACATGATCAAGCAGCACCGGCCGCAGGTGATGTTTGTTCACTTGGCCGGGGTGGACGCGGCGGGGCATGGCAGCGGCTGGGGGTCGGATGATCAGGTACAGGCGGCCAGCGACGCCGACGCGGCGCTGGGAATGGTGCTGGCGGCGCTGCGAGAGCAGAATCTGATGCAAGAGACGGTCATCGTGCTGAGTTCCGACCATGGCGGGTCGGGGTGGTCGCACTGGTATCTGGACGATCGGCATTCGCGGATTCCGTGGATCATCAGCGGGCCGCGGGTGAAGAAAAACCTGGACCTGACGCGGTATCGCGAGCTGACGGTGAACATCTATGACACCTTTCCGACGGTCTGTTACCTGCTGAAGATTCCGCTCCAGAGCGGGTTGGATGGAAAGGCGGTGTTGCAGATTATTGATCGGGAGGAAGTGCGCGACGCGGGAGCGAGATAGGGATCGGGGGCTGGCGGATCACTGTCTGTTGTCTGGGAGATCCTTGGCCTTGGTGGCTTCGATGACCAGGGCGGCGAGGATGGCGATGCCGCCGATGAGGGTGCCGCGGCCGGGGCTTTCGCCAACGAAGAGGTAGACCCAGACGGGGTTGAGGACCGGCTCAAAGAGGATCAGGAGCGCGGAATCGACGGGGCTAACGCGCCGGAGGGCGAGTTGGAACAGGACGTACGGGAGGGCGAGTTGGAAGGCGCCTGTGGCGGCCACGAGGGCCAGTTGCCACGCACGCACATCCAGCACTCGGTAATACAGGCAGATGGGCAGGAGGATGACGGCGGCGCCGAGGTTGTTGAAGAGGACGATAAGGAAGGGGTTGGCGCGGCCATCGCAACGCCGGTCCAGTTGACTCAGGACAAGGGGCAGGGCGCCGAACGCGACGCCCGAGAGCAGGCCGAGCGATGGGCCGAGCAGGCTTTGGCCGATGCGGTCGAACGCCAGCATGATGCCGACGCCTGCGGTGGCGATGATGATCGCCAGGAGGGTCCGGCGATCGATGCGCTTGCTAAAGAAGAGCCACGCGAACAGGGCACAGAACGCTGGGGAGGTGTATTGGAGGAGGATGCCCGAGGCGGCGGTGCCGAGCGTCATCGCGGCGATGAAAGGGGTGACGACAAGGGTGTAAACGACCGCGCTGAGCGACATCCAGCCGGCGGTGGGACGGCGGCCGACGCTGAAGAGGGCGAGCACGGCCATCGGGATGGCGGCGGCGACGCAGCGATAGAAGGCGAACGCCATGGGGTTCATTTTGGCGGTCTTGACGGACAGCCCCGCGAGGCTCCAGAGGATGGAGACGGCGATGAGCATCGCGACGCCCACCGAGCGAGAGCCGGAGGACGTAGCGGGCACGCCTGGGGATTCGGGATGCGATTCACTGCGCATGGAAGTGGGGGTAATAGCGTTACGGGCGGGCGGAATCAAGCGGGGCGGATCACCCCCGTGAGGTCATATGCCCACAGCGCGAGTATCGAGCGGCCAATGGTGACTGGGGTGGCAATGTTGCAGTTCACCGGAGCCTATTGGTCCTGCGAGAGAGGAACGGCCTCAAACGTTGCGCCCGGGACCACCTGGGTGTTGACAAGACGGCCGACCGCCAAGGGGCCACACGCCAGGTCGTACGCGGAATCTGCCTTTGGCAGTTCCACGATGACCGGTGCACCAGCCTGCACCACCATCTGACGTTCGTCCAGATATTTGATGCGCCCCTGGACGATTTGCGGGGGGCCGGAAATGGGCGTCATGAAGCTGCCGCCGCTGGGGACGGTGTAGACCTCGCGCGAAGCGACGCGGATCAGGCACCTGATCGCCTCGTTCACCGGGCCGGCGTACTTGGGTAGTGGTAAAGTTTGAGCGTTGGTGAGAAAAACCGCCCTGCGCCGGCGCGATTTCGAGGAGGACTTCATACTGATGTCATTTTCTTGGTGAGTTGAGATTGGTAACTCTCAGAAAAAGGTTGACGGACGCTCGGCAGTCGGGCAGAAAAATACTGCAATTGGATCGGAATTCCGTATATTCGGTGGGTTAAGTGTCTGTTATAGCCACAGTTTGTATGCGAAAGGAGCAGCATGAGTAAGCCGCAACCAAGCATCCGAGAGAGGATTTGCGCCGGTAACGAAAATGGCAGACGCGCGGGACTTCCAACCCCGTATCCTCTAGGGTGTACGGGTTCACTCCCGTCCGGCGCGTCTTTTTGTGCCGGATAGTTAACGATCTGATGAATAGAGTGAATACCTACTCAGCCTAACCCCTCTGGGACGGAACCCAACGCCATGGCAACCCCCACTGGCCCCACGACAAACAGCGCTCCATCCCGCTGCAGCACTTCGCCTCTCTCGCCGCGATCCCAAATGTGACCCTGATCAGCCTCCGGAAAGGCCTTGGCATCGAGCAGTTACAGAACCTACCCGACAAGATGCCTCTGATCGACCCGAGCCCGCCATTGAACACCAAGGACGGCGCCTTCATGGACACCGCCGCCGCCCGCGCCATCACCCCCGCCGCCGCCTTCTCCAGCCCCGCCAACTCCTCCGCCACCCTCCGCCGCCTGCCCGCACCAGTAAATCTCGCACTTTTGATCCGCAAAATACATGTCCGATCCATCAACTCCCCGGCCGAGATCTCGATCAGAATCGGCGTGCTCATCCCAGCCTCCTGCGCAAGTCACTGATTACCTGCTCGAACGCCCCCCGCCAATCTCCAAATCGCTCTTGCCGATACAGCCGCATCGTCGGGTACCACGGGCCGTCGGCCCGGCCTCGCATCCACCGCCGCTCCGACACGAACGGCAGCAATACCCAAGCCGGCACCCCCAGTGCTCCCACCAGATGTGCGATCAACGTGTTTACCGTCACGACCAGATCCAGGCCCTTCATGATCGCCGCGGTGTCCATGAACGCGCCGGCCTTTGTATCCACCTCCGGCCCCAGATCCGCTACCGGAAAACTCGACGTCTTCAACTGCTCAAGCCCTGGCCTGCGCTGCAGACTGATCAGTTTCGCCCCGTCAACGCGAGACAACGGTTCAAACGCCGCCAGCGGCGCCGATCGCCGCACCGCGCTGGTATGCCTCGGATTGGCTTGCCACGCAATCCCGATCTTGAATCGTCCCCGAGCAGGGCTCAGCAACTGGCCCTGCAAATGGAGCTCCGCCATACCCCGGCACGTTCGGTTCTCTATTTCTGCTCAATCGCCCAAAGCCAGCCGGCGGTGGAAGCAATGTACATCGTGCCGTTGGCGACAACCGGCGAGGCGAAAAGCTTCGCGCCGAGGTTGATGCGGCTGAGTTCCTTCAGTTCCTTACCGGCCGCCAGCACCCAAAGCCCTCGCGAGGTGGGCATGTAGACTTTCCCGTCCGCCACCAGGGTTGAGCCCCAGATCTCGCAGCGGGTGTCGTGGACCCAATAGGATTTGCCGGTGTCGGCGTCGAGGCAGTGGAGGCGGCCGGCTACGTCGCTGATGTAGACCAAGCCGTTAGCAATCGAGGCGGTGGAGAGCGTGCGGTCCAGATCCTGGTTGGTCCAGACCTTGCCGCTCCGGGTGATGTCTCCCGTCCCGGTGGCATCGATGCAATGCATGGCGCCGCGGCCGCGGCCATGCTCCGGGTCGCGGCCGATGGCCAGGTAGATGCGATTGTTGAGGAAGACCGGGGTGCCGATGATTTCGCTCATGCCGACAAAGGCGCCGTCGTGATTGTTCGGCGTGCCGCGCACTCGCTTGTCGCCCAGGCAATACGGGGTGATCCAGTCGGTGCCAGCGGCGGGCTTATACTCCTGTGGAATGCAGTCATACGACCAGACCGTTTTCAGCCGAACGGGCTTGTCCGGGACCGCGGACAACGCTTCAAACGCATAGCAGCGGCCGTCGCCGGCGCCGAAGAAGACGAGCTTGCGATCTGCGATCTTGCCCATCGCCGGCGAAGACCACTGCCCGTGCAATATGTCCTTGGCGATGTGCAGGTCGTCGGTGGCCACCAGGCGGCCGGTCCTCTTGTCCAAGACGATCAGGTTCGGCGCGGCGGGAGCGGGGAACTTGCGGTTCTTCTCCTTGGAAGCGTCCTGGAACGTGTTGCGGTCGATGCCGTTAGAGGTTTGCACGTAGAGCAGATCGCCGTCGATCACCGGGGAACCATTGGCGGCGTCGCAGGGGAATACGCCGAGCTGGTCAACCATGTCCAACGACCAGATGACGCGCGCGTCGGCGGGTTGTGTGGCGGCCGGCGGAGGGTTGGCGTCGAGGCAGACCACCTCGAAGCGGTTGGTCACGAAGTAGACCCGATCGCCATCGACGGCCGCCGATGAGCAGACCCCCATCTGGGCCGGAATCTCGTGGATACCGATATGGAAGCCGTCGATGAGGTTGGGGAACCTCTTTGGCGGGGCCTTCCATTTCCAAAGGAGTTTGCCCGTGGCCGCATCCAGGCACGCGAAGACGCCGTTGTCCGATTCCTTGCCGCCAATGAACACCTTTCCGCCCACAACCGATGGCGTGGAGTAGAGGGCCGTGCAGACCCTCACTCCCCATTTAACGTTCTTGGCGGTGGCCGGATCGATCGTTCCATCGGTTCGCTTTTCTCCGGGCGTGAACGACCCGGGCAGGCCTCTCTCCGAAGACGCCATGTTCTTGCCGTCGGACCCGCACCATTGCGGCCAGTCTCCGGCCGACGCGCTGACCGCGAAGAGCATCGCGATGAACAACCCGGCGCCGGTCATGGTTCTGCGGTTCTGGTGCATAGGAGGGCCCTTTCACATAAAGGTTCCATAGTGGGTCAATGACCCAATCAGCAGGTACGTTCCGTGCTCCGTCGGCAGTGATTTGCCTGTTTCGATGGTCTCTGCTGGTTGTCATTATAACCCAAGACGGCCGCGTGATTATTGCCCTATCTCATCGGTTGGCTTCACTTTTCCCTGGATCATCAGCGTCGCTCGCCCAACGAGTTTCAGGTAAAAGTCGCTGGGCAACCCCTCATACGAGACAAACGACGACTCCCCGACCGGCGGATCGTTGGTGCATTTGAAAATGGCCGTCCCCTCATCGACCTCATCGAACATCGCCTGATCTACCATCCCCGGCCCGAGCCATCGCCCTCGGCGGCAAACCAGCCCTGATAGCCGCACATGACTTTGCCGTGTAGCGTCCTGGCATCCACCCCCGGATTGCTGACGCCGCCGTAAGGGCGCATCGTCCGCTCGATGACCTGCTGGCGGTCCATGGCATTGGGATCGCCCCAGTCTTGCGCCCAAACGCGTGCGTGATTCCACAGGATCAGACCCCATGTGCCCGGTATCACCAGCCGTGAACGCATCGGGATTCGCTCCAATCGTCGTACGCCGCCCCTACGCCAATACGCTTTGCACGTCACGTTAATCCGGGTACGCACGAACAGCAAGGCGTACCGCGGAGCCCAAATGGCCACTGGCGGCTGATCGCCGGATGGCTTTCCGGGGGGCGCCATTTTTCCCGAATGCCCAAGAGGTTGGCGCACTGGCCAGTGCAGATATGAGCATGTGCTGGACCGCGCAGTATGATGTGGGGCATGCGGAAGAGAATCCTTTGCCGAGCGAGATGAATTGGCCGGAGGCAGCGCTGAGTGTGCCGGCGGCTTCGATGTGATCGTCGATGTATCCGGCGCCGGTGATGGTTTGGGCGACAGCGATGATCAGGGTGTTGCCGGCGATGTGAGTGCCGGCAGCCTTGTTGGTGAAGCCGGCCTGTTGCGCCGGGTTGAAACCCTGCGGAAGGATGAGCAGGGCGACGTTGTTGCTGACGGTGAGCGAAAGCTGGGAGGTGTTGAGGAAGCTGCCGTGGGCGAGATTGAAGATGCCGCCGCCGATGGTCACGGATGCAGCGGAACCTCCGAAGTCAATCACGCCATCATTGATGAGGTTTTCGGTCACCTCAAGCGATCCGCCGCTCTTTTCGTAACGACCTCTGCTCGTGATGGTGAGCAGGCGGGTCTTGTTGGTGCCGCCGGTCTGGTTGAAGATTCCGTTTCCCTGGGTGCCGACCGTGGCACTGCCGGCCGACAGGGTGCCGCCGGTTAAGTTGTACACTCCGACGGAACCTCGGGAATACGCGAGGGAGATGCCAGCAAGTTGATAGGTCCCGGCGCTCGAGCTGTTGTAGCCCAGGTAAAGCTGCCAGATAGAGTGGCTGTCTCCGGCATTGAAGAGGGAACCGGTGCCGGCGTAGCCGACGTATGCAGACAGGAGCTTACGCCCAAGAACCTTACCTCGCATAGCCGGGCGTCGGCGTTGATCATCGCTGATCAGGATTCGCTTCTTGCCCAGCTTCTCGCGAAGCACGCGGTTCTCTTCACGAAGGTACTGGATCGCGGCTTGCTGCTGCTGATTAAGCCAGTTGGCCAACGCCATGACCAGTAGATGCCAGGGCTGGATAATCATGGCGGGGATTGTAGCGTTCGACAGGGCTGGACAATGGACGAAACCGCCTCGCTCGATGGGCCTCAAGCCCCGGCTGCAGAGCGGGTTATGGGTCGGTCGAATAATGGCCCATTACGGGATTCTGATGGAATGAATGGCGGGGAGGTTCGAGCGGGCGGAATCAACGAGAAAGCCCCGGAAAACGCGGGTCTTCGGGGCTTTAACGGAGAGGCCGGGATTCGAACCCGGGATAAGGATTTGACTCCCTATAGCGGTTTAGCAAACCGTCGCCTTCAGCCACTCGGCCACCTCTCCAAGCGTCGCCACAAAGTGTATCAGATGCCCCCTGCGCTGTCAAAACCACGTTCTTTCGGGCATTTGCGCATGATTCGGCCCGGTGGTGGCGTTTGCTCCATTCGGCGTATTGACTCCACAAGACTCGACCAAGCTACGCGAAACGGTGCCCTTTAGTGACATAGCGCGGCGTAGCCGCAACCAAACGTGAAAGGCGTTGGCCCCTCGGTTATGGTCAGCTTTGATCAGAAAAATCACCAACCGCAGAAGACACCAACCGCGGCCCCTTCTCGACGGCACGAACCTCGAATCGCTGCCATCGAGACGCCGGCTGCCGCGTAGCACAGAAACACGCCCACCTGGCAGTTGTCTGTTTTGTTCAGCCGCCCGCTCCACTGACGTTGCACGCCGCAGGACTCCCTTCCCTTCTTGGGAAAGGAACTGGCGGCCAGCACCAACACGGTATTCTCTTCACCCAGTTCCTCCCTCACCTGGCGACGGACTTCGGCCATGACCTTCTCATCGTCCTACTTGCCCGCCCCAACGAGAAACTGGATGGGCTTGCGCTGCACTCCGTGTTCCCGCGCGATCGGCTCGCAGGTCTTGCGTGCCAAGCCGCTGAGCAGCCCCTCCACCACGAGGGTGGCGTTCTCTCGCTGCTCCTGGCGCTAGAACAGGGGCAGGTAATGCTCACCCCTCGCCATCCCCGCAACGGTTCGACGAGCATGAACAAGTTAGCCGTGCCGTTGCGGACGTACTCATAGTCGCGACATTCGACGCGGCCGGTGGCAGCAGGAATCGGCATGGCAACCTCGCTGACCCGTTGCTTGCTCTTCGCGTCGAAGTAGACGACCGGACGCGATGGATCCAACGGCCGCTTGTACACCTCCAGCACGTTTTCCATCGCAGACACACTCGGCGTCGCACTGGGACGAGATGCACCACATCTTCCGCTGCCACGGCTTCAACTCGTCTTTTCTGAGCACGCGCATCACCGTCTGCCGCGAACAATGCTCGACGATCTTCAACGCCACGACGCGGTCGGCCAGCAGTTTTTGCGTCCATCGCGTCCGGCCCTTGGGCTTGGGACCGCATGCAATCGCAATGAGCTTGGCCTCCTTCTCACCGTCGAAGATCTTCTCAATGCTCGGTCGTACCTGTTTCTTGCGGTCCAACGCCGCGTCGAGCCCTTCTTCAACGAGCCGCTTACGCAACAACTCGATCGATCGCACGCCGACGTTGAACGCCCGCGCGGCATCGACATCCTTCCTCTTCGGCCCCGCGTTCGATTCGTCGACCGCCAGCAGGACGTTCGCGTGCCGAATGCGATAGCATCATCCACAACGACACCGTGTGGCCTGACACCGCGGGAAATGAGATCTGCTGCAACGGCGGCCACATGATCCGCGAAGGCGATAGGTTCTACTGGGTCGGCTACGACACCGGCCCGGGGCGCGTTTCGTCGAGACCAATGAGACGCCAATCAGGTCGGTTAATCGCCGGGACAATCACGGGTTGATCTCGGCTTTTTCGAGAGTGACGTTGTTCTGTTTGGCATTGCGGCCCTGGTGACGCAGAACCTCGAACAACCGATCCACCTTGGCGGCAGGCTCCACCGTCGCATTGAACTGCACCGTCTGATAGTCAAACAGCGTCGGATTCAGCATGCTCCGGAACACCACGTGCCCCGGAAATGATCTTCGGACCTCCACATCGATCGCCTTGGCCCTGTAGTTCCGAATCCGCTGCGTGTAGACCTCATGGTCGGACCAGCCCACCACGGTGGAGTTCACCTCGATCTCCACCCCGCCTCCCACCTGCCGAAACACCTCCGCGTTGTTCAGCCGCAGCCAGAGGTTGTCCCGGTAGCTCCGCAGCTTGATCAGCTCAAAGATCACGTTCGGGTCCACCCCCAGGTTCAGCTCGATCTTGCCACCGATCGGAATGTACTTGACCGTCTGGGCGGCCAGGAACGACAGCCCATCCCGGCCGTTGTCGCGGAAGACCCTCACCATCCCGTCCGGCAACGGCGTCGTCCCCAGCTTCGACTCCTTGTCGTTCGTCAGGATATACATCCGCACCAGTTGCTCGCCATACTCCTGTGGCCGGTAGCGGTATTGGACCTTGAAAGGAACGGCCGCGGCATCGAAGCTCCGCAATCGCTTTGACCACTGGTTGGGGATCGTCTCGGCGCCCTCGATCGTGTAGATGAAATACTCGCTGAGGCCTTCCTTGATGATCTTCTTGGGCGCTGCGGCGAGGCCAACTCCTCCGCGGCCGCCTGTTCTGTCCATTGCATCCATGGCCGCGGCATTTTTCAATTCGTTGCGCCGGGCAGTCGCCAGCGTCTCCACCTCCGGCATGGGAATCCGTGCCAACTGCGCGATTTTCTCCACCAGGTTGATCGTCCCCACCACCAGCCTCACCTGCGCATCCTCATACTCCTCACCGGAGTTGTTGAACACCCGCACAAAGCTGTCCACCTTCATCGCCTGCTCATCCTTGTCAGCGATGACGATGTAATCCGCCTTCCACGTGATCCCGCTCGTGAAATACGTGATCTGGATCGTGGCTTCGCCGTCAGTCTCGCTCTGCACGTTCCAGTAGAGCATCTGGGGCTTGTCGTGGGGGAAAGTGGTGTCCAAAACCTCCAATTTGTCTGAACTGGTAAGGAATCTGAGCTCGACGGAGCTTGGATCGATCAGCGTGTTGGCCCACGAGAACTGGAGCGGGTTGATGCCCTTCTTGAACGTCACCGCGCGGGTCTCGCGCACCAGCGTCAGATCCTCGCTGTTGTAGATCGTGAGTTGGACCGTGTTGCGCTTGGGGACGGTGGACAGGTCCACGTTCCGACCCGAAACAAGGGTCGAAAGCACCAAAGCGAGGCAGAAACTGAGTTTGGTTTTCATGGTGTCACCTCGGCAATTGCCTACCACTCGTTTTTCAGGATGACGTGGAACTTCTGGATGCTCTTCTCGGCTTTGCCGTCGGCCCCGCGAGCAGCCAGCTTCACGTGGAACAGCACCTGATCGATGGTGCTCTTTCCCTTGTCAGGCCCGCCGGCGAAGGTGGTGTCCTTGCCCAGCTCCCACTGCACATCGCGCCCCGTGTCCCGGCCCAGGGCCTCGGTGCGGATGTATCGGAGGTTCTCCACGATATCCAGCGTCACCGCCTGGTCCTTGAAGTTCTCGATCTCGTACTTGATGACCACAAACTGATTGAACAGATTGCCGGCCACCCGTTCGTTGTCGTTCCGGTCGATCGTCCGCTTGACCACAATGTCCTGCGCCACGCCGAGGTACAGTTTCATCTCGTCATCGATGGGGGTGAACTTGCCCCAGTCCTCGCCGAGGAACGTGGTGGCTTCTCTATTCTGATCGGAGCCTTCGATGAAGATGCGGACCTTGCCATAGGGCAGGGGCGCCGCGCCCATGCCGTTGCCCTTGTCGTTTTTCAGCACATGGTGCATCGGGACGCGCAGCTTGTTCTGCGGCCGGTCCAGATATCCGAATTCCGTGACCGATGCGGTGTAGGTCTTGCGGATGGGCACCTTCGGGAACTTGGCCATGAGCATCTCTTTGGTTTCGTTGAGCCCGACGGGCTTGCGAAACTCTTTGCCGAAACCGGCCCAGATTTCCGTGCTGCCAAACTCCTCGTTCGCGAAGTTCTGGAGGCGAATGTACTCCGATAAGGTGAGCGAAGATTCGTCGCGCGACGCGATGGCCCGGTAATTGAAGCTCTTGGAGAGGTTGCCCAGGATGTAGCTGATGCGAACGCGGGCGGAGCCGGAATCGCTCGACGCGACTGCCCAGACGAGGGCGGCTTCATTGGGGGGATAGCTGACCGACAGAACCTTGACATCCAGTCTTTTCTCGCCGACGGGGGCGATGACGCGGAAAACGATCGTTTCCGGATCGATCCGGGTGTTGGCCCAGGAGAAATCGACCTGGTTTTCGCCTTTGACCAGGGGAACGATGCGTTCTTCTTCGACGAGCGTCGCGCCGAGGTTGTCGAGCTGGATTTCCACCCGTTCGCGCGGGGGAAGGGTGATGAGTTTGATGCGAGCATGTGCCGGAGCCGTGATAGCGATTAAAACGGCCAACACAATAGCACACCGCAACCAATGGACTGTCTGCATAGGCAACTCCTTTGATGGCAGGGACGGCAGCCAAGCCGCCCCCACCTCTCATTTGCGCATGCACCTGATCTGCCCGGAACATCGGGTGATCAGGACGAGCCTCATGGGTTTCATCGACGCGGATGACGCAAAAAAGTTCCGTGAAATGATATGGAACCCTGCTGGCGCGGCCCATGCCCCACGCTGGTTCAAAATGTCGGGCTCGCTCGCGCAGCCATCTTGGTGACGCGGGATCGCATCTGTATCAACGGCCTGTGGCGCTGGCAGCCGCCGGCGGATACCGCGTCCGACGCCCGGGCGTGGTTCAGGCACTGCGCCTACGGCATACGGTCGTGAACGCTACCGACGCGTGTGAACTGCTCTACTCGATTGGTGGTGGCCCTGCAGCGACACGGCTCACCAGGCGCTGTCGAACGTGTCGTCGGACTTCTGCAGATAGGTGAACAAGCACATCTGCTCCACCCCTTCGTTTATTCCGCAAAGCGAGAACAGTTTGAAAAACCACGCCCGATCCCGCTCGGTCGGCTCGTCCGGGGGCGACGAAGCGGCGCCGACGATGTTCGCGGCGGGCACCCCCATCACGTAGTCGCACAGGTGCAAAATGTCCATCTCATCCGCCGTCAGCGTCCAAAGAACGAAGACCTGGTGTTTGCGGATCACATCGCGGAGATACCTGTCGGCCAATCGCACGTCGATCGCGTCGAGAGCCGCGAGATACGCGAGCGTTTTACGGTCCTGCTTCCATCCATGTGTCTGTCGCTCCTCTTGCCTGTACTGATTCAGGGCCACGTCAAAGTGAGCTTGAATCCGCTCGTAGAACGCATCGACCTGATCACCTTCAAGCCATCGCACGATCCTCACTTCGCCCGGACGCCGGTGGATGTGGTAGTCGTTGGTGGACAGGCCGCGGGTTCTGGGCAGGCTCAGCACAGCGGTCACTTCCGCGGCGGATGCCCTGGGCAAGATCGGGCTGTCGGGGGACTTTGATTTCTCCAGCCCGGCGACGCCCCTCTGGATGTCGCGAGCAAGCTGATCTTCAAGCCCCAAGAGCATTTCCGCGTCGAACTTCCTGTGGCCTTCGAAGACCGCGCAAATCTCCGCGTGCGTTCGAAACTCGTCCGATTTCTCGCGCGCCCGTTGGTTCGGATCAAATGCACGCTCTTTCGGACCTTCATTCGGTTCGTCAAACATAGGCGTGATAGAGTAACCGCATCACCTACTTTTCCGAAGCCCGGATCCTCCGCTCGCCCGAGTACGCGGTGGGGCCGGTCCCGCTGTCGGCGGACGGCCTGATCAGATCATGTCTGCGATGTTCGATGGCCCATCATCACAGCACCGCCTCCGTCGAGAACAACTGGCTCAGGATGCCGTCCGCCTCAGCCTTCTTCGCCTTCTGTTGGACTGCCACATCTGCCGAAACCGCCGCCTCAGGCTTCGATGCCGCCAACACCCCGCTCTGCCCGATATACGCCGAGTCAATCAAAAAGTAATCATCCGCATCGATCACGCCATCATAGTTGAAGTCGCCATTCTGATACCCCTTCGCCTGCAAGATGTATCCGCTGTCGATCATGAAGTAGTCGTCGGCGTTGACCACGCCGTCCAGGTTGCCATCGCCGTCCCAGGTGTATTTGACGAGCACGTTGCCGTTGCCAAGGAGGCGGATGCCGAGGCCGGTCATGCCGGTCTTGTCGGCTTTGGCGGTGGAACTGGAGATGCCAAACCCATTCCAAAGGGGTGTGGTGTTGCGGGCACGGCGGATGAGGGTGGTGATGGCGTCGCGGTCGCCATTTCGGACGACCAGATCGTTGTCATAGAGGTCAAGCTTGGCGGAGATGACGGTCTGGAATTCGCCGGTCTGGACCACGTTGGCGCCTGGGGAGACGATCACGCGGACGTTGTCACCCAGGGAGACACGCTGCAGATCGATGCGATCGCTGTCGGGCAGCGAGTTGAGGAAGTAGCTCTCGCAGTCGGCGCAGGTGATTCTGGACGAGCCGTTCAGGACCTGGGCGGTCTCGAAGCTGAGGGCATCGCTGTCGTCGGTCCCGAGGAACATGAGTGAGTCGGTCCCGCTCCCGGCGACGAAGCTGATGCCTCCGCTGGGGATCGGGTCGCCGCCCGAAAGGTCCATCATGAGGCGATCGTTTCCGCCGGCGGTGTTGAACGTCAATGTGCCGAGCATGGGCAGGAGGTAGGAGGCGACGGGGCTGCCAACGGGGCTTGCCCCGTCGTAGACGAGCAGATCGTCGTCTTTTCGGAGAAGGTAATAGGTATCGGCAAGGGAGTCGCCATTGATCGTGGGACTTGCGGGTCGCCCGACGGTGATGACGGCGCTGACGAGCGTGGCTTTATAGTATCCCCCAGCCTCGACGTAGACGCGATACTGCCGACCGCCGGAGGAGCCGATGGTGGCGATGAAATCGTGGGTGGCCTGGTAGAGCTTGGAAGAAGCACCTTGCACGACGGGGACATCAGCGAACTCGCCGAGCAGGTCGTTGGTCGAGACATCGTAGATTCTGAAGGTGGCGGTGGCCTTGGTGATGTCGCCCGGGTAGGGGTCGAAGTCGGGCATGACCCTGGTCCAATCGCGGAACGAGGCCTTGAGAGTAACGGCGATACTGGTGACCGCCGGACTGATGATCGGGACCACCAGATCGCCGGTGTACGTGACCTCGGCGTCTTCGGGGCGGATGGTGATGGGGAAGGCGACGAGGGTTCTCTTGGCGTGTTCGTCGGTGACGGTGACCTTGATTGTATACGTGCCGGGTTTGGCGGTGGTGGTCCCGGCGATCTGCCAGTCGCCGGTGTGGTCGCCGCCGGGGATGTTGGAGAAGGTGAGTCCTGCGGGGAGGCCTGTGGCCGAGGCGGAGAGGACTTCGCCGACGACATCGGTGGCCCAGATGCGGATGGCCATGAGGGGATCGCTGTATTGGGCGCCGCCTTCGGCCGTGTCGAAGCTCACTTTTGGAGCGGCGTTGTTCACGTAGACATCGAGAGTCGCCGGGGCGCTGGAGTAGACGGAATCACGGACGGTGACGGTGATGGTGTAGACTTTGCCGGGCGCATCGGGGTTGGCGTCGCCATAGACGTGAGTGGTGCCGGCGACGTCGACGCCCGTGCCGACGACCACGTCGGTGATTCTTCCATCACCCCAATCGACGTGAATCGTGTGCGTTTCGCGGTTGAAGTCGTTGAACCGGAGCGAGATGCCATACGGAACGCCTTCTTCGGCGATGGCGAACTCGTCGGACGGATAGAGCTGGTCGATCTTAGGGGTATCGGGGTACTGCGAAAAGCTCAGCCAGATGGGATTGGAGAACGCCTTATAGCCATTGATTTCCACGACGGCGCGATAGCATTGCCAGCCGTCGCCGTAGACATCGCGGTGGCCTTCATACTCCGCAAAGGCGTCAAACGTGCGCGTGCCGGCCGACAGTGATAGGCTCGGCTTGAGAATCGGGATTCCAGAGTCGCTGAAATACCCGGCCCAGCCTCTCATGCCAATGTCGCTGTAATGGATGAGCGAGATGTTTTCGGAGGTGATCTGTCCCCACGGGGTGGATGTCTGATCGGGCCAGTCAAAGGTCAACAGGCCCTCGCTCTTTTGGTCACAGACGATCAACTGTCCCAGGAGCCCGTCGCCGGCAAGACTGCCAGAGGGAAAATCGCTGACGTCACCGTCGCCGTTGCGGTCGATGCCCATGGCGAACAACGGGCCGTCCGTGATGAAGGATCGGCCCATACGGTAGCCTTCAAGAATGTCGTCGGCCGTTTGGGAGCGGCTGAGGACGACGGTGCGGACGTCGCCGAAGCTGACGCCGTCGCTGACGTGTTCGTCGGAGCCGCCGGCGATGAACCAGTCGTGCTCGTCGGGGTGTGCGCGGAGGTACTGTTCCCAAAGAACGAACGAGTCATAGAGCTTGCTGTCGCCGCGGCCGTTCCACAGCTCAAAGCCGCGGATGATTCTTCGGCCGTTGGAGTCGAAGTAGGCGCGGGACTGCTCGACGTCCTCGAGGATCATCGGCTCGGAGTATTTCCAGTCGTCGGCCTTTGGGTGGGCGTAGTAGCCGAACATCGGATGGGTTGAATCGCTGCGATTGACCATGTCGGTCAGCAGTTCGTCCGGGTCACGCTTCGTGCTGCCCCAGGCGGGAGCGTAGATGTAGGGGTCGTTGGTCTGGAACCCGTTGGCCAAAAGGTGAAATTGTGCGGAGAGGGTGTCCTCAATGCCCCAACCGCGGTCGGGGGCGTTGACGGTGATTTCTTCGCCTTTCAGGAAGATCAGCGGCTGAGTAAACGAGGTCTGGAAAGCGGGGTCGGTCTCCAGATTGTCCCAGGAATACGGGAATGCCTCGGCCCGGAAGTCGTTGGGGTTCATGTAGTAGTCCCGGTTGCCGGTCCAGGTTTCCAGCGGCCATTCCTCGACATCGTCCAGGGCATAGGAGTGATCGGCAATGACGGCCCAGTCGATGCCCTCGGCTTGGCCGAGCAGGCGGGAGATACGCAGGGGTGCGCCGGCCTCGGCCTGGATGCCCATGAAGACATCGAGGTTGGTCAGGTAGCTATGGAGGTGGGTATCGCCGGCGTACCAGTCGTCCCATCGAGGAAGCGAGTCGAGGATGTGGGTGTTGATCACGCGGGAAGGCAGCCAGGGGCCCTGCGTGTGAGTCTCGGAATCAATGGCGGTGGCGTTGACCTGTATGGAGATGCGTGTGACGCCGTTGATATCGCTGCGGGAGCGGTAGTCCTCGGGACGGATGTAGCCGACGGTGTACCAGCACTTGGTGCCGCTGAGATCCGGTTCGAACGGGTGTCCGGAGCCGTCGAGGAACGAGATGCTCACGTCGCCGCCGGTGCCGAGGGCAACGCTGCCGGTCTGGTTGTAGAGCGTCACCGTGTGTTCGACGATGCCTGAGCCGACCTTGACGGTTGTGGAAGAGATCTTGGGGTCGACTGCCGAGTCATTGCTGAAGCCGATCACGACGGGGAGCATCTCGCCATTGGTGAACATCAGTGGCGCGGCAAGGAAAGAGACGAGGAGGCATCGCGGCTCGAGAGGCTCGATCAAGGACCGTGCGTCGCTATTGGGCGGCAAACCTGGCAGCGTTTTGCCCCGCCGACGGAACCGAACCACTTGCCTGCCCATCGTTTTCTCCATCCTCCCCAAGGTAGACCGCCCCGATGTTCGCACACGTCAGCCCATTTGCGTGCATGGCCCTCCTGCCATGTCATGCTGCCCTTGGAGACCCTGGCCGGTGGGGTACAACAAGCCCGCTCAGGCATATCCCAAGCTGCGCAACATGAACATGAGATGCTGCCATAGTCTGACCTATCGCTGGCTCACTGTCAACAAAATTCAGTGGCGGACTTGGAAAGCGCCCCAGACATCGTACCCCCCCGCCGGGATTGCGGTGGCGCGGGGAAAGTCGCGACGGGAGCGGCTTGCATGCCTCAGCGGCAAAAGAAAGGGGACAGGCCCCTTTTGCACGCCTCTGACATTGCCACCATTCTGGGGTATAATACCTCCTTGGCAGATTGGACGCTGTCCCCCTGCCGGGTCGGGGGGCAAGTCCCCTCTTCCAGGCTCTTTACCAACCGAATAGCGCCGCCGCTCCCTCTCAGGGACTTCAGCGCTCCCTCCCTCAGTTCTGGCAACTGCTCGTCCGCATCTGCACCAGGTCTTTTTATCGTTCATTTGCTCTTGCCTCCCTTTCCCACCCTGCCCAGCTTCCCAATCCCCCCCGTCGTCTCCCCCTCCAGCACCTCAAAAACAACACTCCCCTCCGCCAGTCCGAATTTACGAAACGAACCCAATTCTCCCTGCGTTTCTCCGCCTCAGCCCTCTTTACCCCTTGCCACTCCACGCCCCCCGAAAAACCACCAGGACTCCAACAGGGTGAGAAAAAGGTGAGAAAAGGGTGAGAAAAGGGTGCTTCTGGGGTGACTTCCGGGGGATTCTGGGTGATCCCCGGGGGGTTCTAGGGGGAGCCACAGCCTACTTCCCCAACCCACCCTTAAACTCTTGAACTCCCTCCTGGCGACAGCGCAATTAATGCTTTACTTTCCACACCCGCCCAGCGATAATGCTCCCCTGAATCGGGTTTCGGGCATACACGCTCTGTTGTTTGTCCGTGTTGGCTCGGCCAGATTCTCGTAAGAGGCGCGACCGCCAGGCCGCGTAACTGGATCTCTTCACTTGCACACGGAGGTGCCCTCATGGCCACTCGCGTAACTGTCCTCGCTGCTTTCTGTTTCGCCGTCGCCCTTTCCTCCATTGCGATCGCCGCCGCTCCCATCGAACGCATCGACGTCCAGCCCCCAGTCGAGAACTCCAGCTTCCAGTTCGCCGGCATCATCAACGGCAACTCCGTCAAAATCCGCTCCGGTCCCAGTGAGAACTATTACATCACCGCCAGCGTCGACAAAGGCGCCCCCGTCACCGTGGTCGGCATCAAGTTCGATTGGCTCAAAATCATCCCCCCCGAAGGCAGCTACAGCCTCATCTCCAAAACCTTCGTCTCCCGCGACGGCCAAACCAACACCGGCACCGTCGTCGGCGACAATGTCCGCGTCCGTGCCGGCAGCAGCGTCACCACCCTCAAAGCCACCGTCCAGTGCATGCTCAAGAAAGGCGCCCAGCTCACCATCCTCGGCGAGGTCGATGAGTACTACCAGATCAAGCCCCCCGCCGACGCCTACCTCTACGTCCACCAGAAATTCGTTGATCCAACTAAGCAATTAAACGACAAACCACTCGCCAACGCCCATCTACCCGCCAACAACGACACCACCCCACCCCCCTCCACCCAGCCCATCGCCGTCGTGACCGCCCCCGACGATTCCGCCGAAGAACGCCAAGCCGCCAAAGCCGAAGCCGAATTCGATCGCATCGAGGCCGCCCTCAAAGTCTCCCTCGAAAATCCCCTCGACCAGCAGCCCATCGCCGATCTCCTGGCCGGTTACGAATCCCTCCTCAAGAGCAACTCCCTCTCCGTCCCCATGCGCCGAATCTCCGAAATCCGCCTCATCGGCCTCCGCGGCAAAGCGCAGGCCCAACAAGAACTGCTCGCCATGCGAAAACAGCAGCAGGAATCCACCCAGAAAATCGAGACCATCCAGGCCGAACGCAAAGCCATCGAAGACAAAATGGCCGGCGGCGTCACCATCTACACCGCCATCGGAACCTTCCAGGCCTCCACCCTCCAGTTCGGAAAAGGCACCCTCTATCGCCTCACCGACCCCGCCACAGGCCGCTCCCTGTGCTACGTCCGCAGCGACGACTCCAAGGTCAACACCTTCCTCGAGAAGTTCGTCGGCGTCCGCGGCGAACTCGGCAACGACCCCCAAATCAGCCTCCAAATCGTCTCCGCCACCGAAATCGCCACCATCGACCCCGCAAAAGTCAATAAGGGCATCTCCGCCCAGATCTCCCCCCCCAGCCTCCTCACCAAACGCACCGAGCAAGCCACCACCGGAGACAACTAACCATCCGCCTGCGCGTCACCCCGTCGCACCTCCACCCGGCCCCAACCGGAACGCGGCGAAGGCCCGATCCCTCTCCGCACTGCGCAGATTTTGCCTCTCTGGGCCGTTTCTTGCCCAAACCATGAATTTCCGCTTTCCATCAAACTTCCCCCCAGCCGATATTGCATAATGAACAACGATAGACGTCTATCGGCCCAGCCATGACCCAGATAAACCCCTTCACGGGCGCAATCATCCAGGGCAGCCAGCTCCCCCCACGCCAGGTCGCCGACAAAGACCGCCAGATCCGCCGCACCCAGAACCTCGCCAAAAACTCCGCCCTTCAAGGCGATCAACTCGATCACCAGGTCGAGAGTGCCGATGCACTCCACGCCACCAACGACAGCCGCGATTCCTACCATCAACAGCGCCGCCCACCAAACCCCCACCAAACCCCCGCCAAACCCCACCCCGCCGACAAAGACCCCCACATCGACCTCACCGCCTGACCCCTTGCCCCTTCTCTGCCGCATACTGCGTAAAGTGATACATCACAATCCCAGCCGCCACCGACACGTTCAACGAGTCCGTCCCCAGCTTCATCGGAATCGTGATCTTCCGATCACACGCCTCAACATGCTCCCGCCTCAACCCCTGCGCCTCATTCCCAAACAGGATCGCCACGCGCCGCCCCCTTCGCGCCCCCGCCAGTTCCTCCGCGCGCTCATCCAACACCGTCGCCAGCAACTCCACACCCCACTGCTCCCTTAACCTTCGCAAATCGCTCATCAAATCCTCCGACTGCACCATCGGCAACCGGAACACGGCCCCCATCGACACTCGGATCGACTGCCTGTAGTACGGATCACACGAATGTTCCCCCAGAATCATCGCATCCGCCCCGAACGCGCTGCTGATCCGGATCAGCGACCCCATGTTATCCGTATTACTGACCTCCGGACACACCACCAGCGTCAGCGGCTTCTCTGCCCACCCTTTGGCCGCTTCCTCCAACGTCAGCCTCTGGCCCCTCACCCCACACGCGATCACCCCCGAGTGAAACTTAAACCCCACGATGCCATTCACCATCTCCGCCGCGCCCACATAGACCGGCACCCCCTCCTTGACCAACCGCCCGATCTCCTCCACCCGCCGAGGCGCCAGCAACACCGACTCCACCTCAAACTCACTGCTCAACAACCTTCTCACCACCAACTCCCCCTCCGCGATAAACCTGCCGCCCTCCCTCGCCAGTTCCCTCTCCTTCAAATTCAAAAAAGGAACAATCCGCGGATCATCCAACGACTCGATCTTGATCAACTGCTGACTCATCGCCCGCATTCTACCCATCTCGCCCCAATTCATCGTTCATCGTTTCCCCTTATAATCCCCGCATGCTCCTCGACGAAACCACTTTCCACCACGCCCGCAACCTCGACCCGGCCGCCATCGAATCCCTCCTCGGGTCAATCTCACCTTGCGTTCACCGCATGGCCCACGCCCTCACCGGCCGCCCCGACGTCGGCGACGGCATCGTCCACTTCGTCTTCAAGCAAGCCATCCACCATCTCCCCACCTGGCGCGACCCCGACACGGCCGAGCGATGGTTCTACCACCACACGGTCCTGATCTCCCGCCGCGCCTCGCAACACCAACCCACTCTGAAAAACGAAACTCTCCTCCCCCCCACCGACACCGACCCCCAATATCTCGCCTTCATCCGCGCGCTCCGCACCCTCCCGCAACAACAACGCGAAGCTTTCATCCTCCACCACGCCGAGCGTCTCCTCATTCGCACCCTGGCCATCGCCATGGACTGCTCGACCCACGCTGCCGAACTTCACCTCAAAGGCGCCCACTCCATCCTCGAGCCCCTCGCCGGCCCGGCTTTCCCCGCCCTCAAAGACCGCATGATCCAAGCCTACCAACGCCTCACCCCCTCCGAGCACCTCCTCCGCCCGTCCCTCCGCCGCCAAATCAAACGCTCCCTGTTCCCCCGCCGAATCAAGCGCCTGATCAAACTGGTCATCGTCCTCACGCTACTCGCCGCCCTGCTCTATCTCGCCCACCGTGAAGGCTGGCTGCCCACCCTGCCCTTCACTTCACCCCCAGCCAACAAATAGCGAATAACAAGTAACCAATAACAAAAGCTCCAACCCTCTGTTCATTGCGACGCATCCCCCATTGTCCTCCGCCCCCAACATGGTATCCTCCCACTGATAGGTCCCTGTTAGGAAACCGATGGTCCCGCTCCTGGGCTCCCCATGGCCGTTCAGTTCATCATAGGCCGAGCCGGCTCCGGCAAAACCCACCACTGCTTCCACTGCATCGTCTCGGCCCTCCAAGACCAACCCCTCGGCCCTCCCATCCTCTGGATCCTTCCCCGCCAAGCCACGTTCACCGCCGAGCGCAACCTCGCCTGCGCCAGCTCCCTCCCCGGCTTCCTCCGCGCCCGCGTCACCTCCTTCGACTCGCTCTGTGCGGATCTTCTCCAGGAATGTGGCGGCGTCGCCATCCCCGAAATCACCCGGCTCGGCCGGCAAATGGTTCTCGGCCACCTGCTCCGAAAACTTGCCCCCAACCTCCGCTTCTTCGACAAAGCCGCCCGCCAACCCGGCCTGGCTGGCAAACTCGAACACGCCCTGGCCGAGCTCGACCGCGCCGGCAAAGACCCCGCCCACCTCGCCGCACTCCTCCAAGAACTCCCCACCGACCCCCAAGACCCCGACCCTCTCTCCGCCAAACTCCACGACCTCCACTTGCTCTACACGGAATACACCGCCTACCTCGGCCAGGACCGGCTCGACCCCCGCCGCCGAATGGACCAGGTTCTCAAATGCATCGCCACCTCCACCGTACTGCGCAATTCCATCATTTACGTTGACGAGTTCTCCAAACTCGACGATTTTGAGCGCCGCATCCTCGCCCGCCTCGCCCAAGCCGCTCGTCGCCTCGAAATCACCCTCCTCTTCGACCCCGACAGCCCCATCCTCCTATCCCCCAACACCCCGCCGCAGGACCTTAGCCTCTTCCACCCCGCCGAGCAAACCTACTGCCGCCTCCGCCAAGCCTTCGCCGACGAATCCGTCGCCGTCGATCCGCCCCTCTTCTTCCAGACCATCCACCGCTTCCAAACCCCCGCCCTCTGCACCATCGAGCGCAATCTTTTCACCGACCCCCCCACCGCCGCTGACACCCTGCCCGAGAACCTCGACCTCGTCGAAGCCCCCGACCGCCGCGCCGAAGTCAACGACGCCGCCCGAACCATCCGCCACCACCTCTCCCAAGGCCTCCGCTTCCGCGACATCGCCGTCCTCGTCCGCAACCTCGACATCTACCACGACCTCATCTCCGCCGCCTTCCGGGAACACGACATCCCCTACTTCGTCGATCGCCGCCGCTCGATGGCCCACCATCCCCTGCTCCAATTCCTGCGCGCCGCCCTCGCGATCCCCCATCACGACTGGCCCCACGACTCTGTGATGCTCCTCATCAAGTCCGGCCTCGCCTCGCTCTCCACCGACCAAGCCGACCGCCTCGAGAACTACGTCCTCGAACACCGCCTCCGTGGCAGCATCTGGCAACGCCCCGAACCCTGGTCCTTCCACCGCCACCTCAGCACCTCGCCCGACGACGACGCCACAGTAGCCCCCGACGAATCCGCCCCGATCGACGGCCTCCGCGCCCGCCTCCGCGACAACCTCGCGGCGTTCCTCGCCATCTTCCCCACTCCCGATACCGCCCTGCCACTCCGCCAGGTCGTCGTCGAGCTTTTCCAACTTTTCACCCGCTTTGCCGTCCCCGAAACCCTCAGCCAGTGGATCACCAGCACCCGCGAAACCCTCAACCACGAACAAGCCGCCGAACACGAGCAAGCCTGGAATGATCTCGTCGATCTCTTCGACCAACTCGTCGATCTGCTCGGCCCGGAACCCGTCACCTTCGCCGACTTCACCGAAATCCTCGAATCAGGCCTCGAAACCTTCGACCTCGCCCTCACCCCTCCCACCACCGACCAGGTCCTCGTCGGCCAGATCGACCGCACTCGCACCCCCAACGTCAAAGCCGTCCTCCTGCTCGGCCTCAACGAAGGCCTCTTCCCCAACTCCCCCCGCGAAACCTCCATCCTCTCCGACTCCGATCGTTTCGAACTCGAACGCCGCAATTTCACCCTCGACCCGCCCACCGAACGAATCCTCCTCGACGAGAACCTCATCGCCTACATCGCCTTCACCCGCTCCTCCCACCACCTCTACGTCAGCCGCTCCATCTCTGACGACGCCGGCCGGCCCCTGGGCCCATCCCCCTACTGGCGCCGCCTCCGCCAACTCTTCCCCACGCTCCCCGTCCGCTGCCTCCCCCGCGACGAACGCACCGACCCCTCCCTCATCAGCACCCCCCGCCAACTCCTCACCGCCCTCATGCGCTGGGTCCGCCTCGATCCCCCCGCCAGCTCGGATGGCCCCTTCCCCTCCCTCTACCAGTTCCTTGCTGCCTATCCCACCAACTCCGATCCCATCGACACCCTCCGCTATCGCGCCTGGAAATCCCTCACCTACGACAACCGCGCCGCCCTCTGCCCCCAAACCGCCAAACAACTCTTCGCCAACCCCCTCGCCGCCACCGTCTCCCAGATCGAGACCTTCGCCACCTGCCCCTTCCGCCACTTCGCCCGCTACGCCCTCCACCTGCAACCCCGCGACGAATCCGACACCTTCTCCATTAATCTCGACAACGTCTTCCACCGCATCCTCGAAGACCTCGTCCGCGAGATGCTCCGCCGCCGCACCGATTGGCCCACCCTCCGCGCCGATCAATCCGAACCACTCGTCCGCTCCTACGCCGCCGAGGTCGCCACCACACTCCGCGGCGAAATGATGCTCTCCAACCCCCGAAGCCGCTATCTCCTCTCGCGCATCGAGCGCTCCCTCGAACAGATCATCGCTTCCCAGCAAGCCGTCGCCCAACGCCGCCTCCTCCAAACCACCTTCCCCAAGACTGACTTCGGCCCAGACGCCAAACTGCTCCCCCCACTGTCCATCACAACCCCCAACAACAACGAGATCCTCCTCGCCGGCCGCATCGACCGCATCGACATCCTCGAAAACCAATCCGCCGCCGCCATCATCGACTACCGCCTCTCCAAATCCGACCTCAACCTCACCCGCGTCTACCACGGCCTGTCTCTCCAACTCCTTGCCTCGCTCCTCGTCCTTCAAGCCCATGGCCACAAGCTCGCCGGCCAACCCCTCACCCCTGTCGCCGCCTTCTACGTGCGTCTGCTCCGTGAACTCGAACGTGTCGATCACCCTTCCGACGCCCCCGACCCCTCCGACCCCAAGTTCGCCATCGGCGACAAACAACGCGGCATCCTCAACACCGACTATTTCGAATTCATCGACTCCACCCCCGACTGCACCAACTCCGACATCGTCGCCGCCCGCAAGAAAAAGGACGGCTCCTTCGGCTACAAGAACTTCACCGACATTGCGGCCCCCGATGAATTCTCCGCCCTATTAACCCACACCCGCCACTGCATCGCGCGCCTGGCCGACCAACTCCTTTCCGGCCACATCGACTCGACCCCCTACCGCATCAACACGCTGACCCCCTGCCCGAGCTGCGACTACAAATCCCTCTGCCGTTTCGACCCCGCCATCAACCACTATAACCACATCCCCTCGACCCCCCGCGACCAGATCCTCCAGCAAGTCCTACAGGAGTGCGAGAATGCCCAGTAACCCCCAACAACCATCTTCCCCCCCTCAGCCCCGCTGCAACGTCTCCAACCTCCTCGTCGTCACCTTCACCGAAGCCGCCGCCTCCGAAATGAAATCCCGCATCGAGTCCGCCCTCCGCCAGCGGCTCGACTCCACCCCCGACGACGCCCACGTCCGCCGCCAGTTCGCCCTCCTCGAACACATCCACTGCTCCACACTCCACTCATTCTGCAATCGACTCCTCCGCCAGCATTTTCACCGCCTCGGCCTCGACCCCAACTTCCGCGTCCTCGATGCCGACGAAGCCTCGCTCCTCCGCCTCGAGATCGTCCGCGACCTCTTCTCCGACCGCTACGACCACGAAGACTCCGCGGCCTTCCACCGCTTCATCGACTCCTTCGGCGACGGCCGCGACGGCCGCGACGACTCGCTCATGTCGCTCGTCCTCGACACCCACGCAATGCTCACCAGCCTCGTCGATCCAATGACCTGGATCGACCGCTCCCTCTGGCGCATCTCCCAAGCCGCCACGGAGCCTCTCGAATCCTCCGAACCAGGCCTGGAATACATCACTCTCATCCGCTCTGGCCTCTATGACCTCGACCGCGACACCTCCGCCGCCATCACCGCCCTCTCCCGCATGACCGGCTTCCAACCCTACGTCGCCCACCTCCAATACCTCGCCCAAACCCTCTCCACCTGGACCGCCGCCCTCGATTCCACTGGCTACGACGCCCTCGTCACCGCCGTCCGCGATACCGAATTCCAACGCCTTCCCTCCATCCGCAACTCCACCCCCGGCAAAGAATCCGCCTCTCAACTCGTCTCCTCCGTCCAAAAGCAGTTCAAGGAAGGCCCCCTCATCCAAGCCCTCCGCTTCTCCTCTGCCGAATTCCAAACCGGCCTCCGCTCCATCGCCCCCCACGCCGAAGTCTTCCTCGACCTCGTTCTCGACTTCGGTCGCCGCTACCGCAAGCACAAGGACTCCCTCCGCGCCCTGGACTTTTCCGACCTGGAACGCTTCACCCTCCGCCTCCTCTCCGAGCCGCGGAGCGAAATTGAAAATCGAAAATCGAAAATCCCCGCCCCTCTCTCGTCGCACGCCTCCTCCACACGCAATTCCATTACGTCCTCGTCGACGAATACCAGGACATCAACGAACTCCAGGACACCATCCTGACCCTCGCCAGCCACGAATGCCTCGCCCCCGATCAGACCCCCAATCTCTTCGCCGTCGGCGACGTCAAACAAAGCATCTACCGTTTCCGCCTCGCCGAACCCCAACGCTTCCTCGCCCGCGCCAACCACTACAAGAACCCCAACCCAATCGGCCGCCTCATCCACCTCCAAGACAATTTCCGCTCCCGCGGCCCCCTCCTCGACACCCTCAACCAACTCTTCGAACGCCTCATGGTCGGCGGGCCCACCGAAATCACGTACGACGAATCCCACCGCCTCCACCCCGCCGCCCAATTCCCCCCTGCCGACCAAACCACCCCCTCATTCCCCGGCTCGCCCATCGAACTCCACTACCTCCCGGCCCACATCGACACCTCGGACGACCCCGATTCCACCGACATCGAACTCGAACGCTCCGAGCGCGAAGCCCTCCTCGTCGCCCACCGCGTCGAAAACCTCATGGGCCAACACGACAACCCCCGCATGCACATCGCCGATCGCGCCCCCGATGGCTCCCCCCGCCTCCGCCCCATCGAATACCGCGACATCGTCATCCTCCTCCGCGCCACCCGCTACCACGCCGACGAATACGCCGACATCCTCCGCCAGCGCCAAATCCCGGTCTACAACACCGGCGGCTCCGGCTATTTCGACTCCATGGAAATCCGCGACGTCCTCTGCCTCCTCCGCCTTCTCGACAACCAGCAACAAGACATCCCCCTCGCCTCCGTCCTCCGCTCGCCCCTGGCCAACCTCCCGACCCCGGATGATGCCCTCGCCCAAATCCGCCTGGCCTACCCGCAATTGGCCACCAACAATCCGCTCCCCTTCCACACCGCCGTCACCCGCTATGCCGCCGAAAAAGACGACGCCCTCGCCGCCGCCCTCCGCGACTTTCTCGCCAACCTCTCCCACTGGCGCCACCTCGCCAACCAACGCCCCATCGCCGACCTCATCTGGACCCTCTACGAAGACACCGGCCTGCTCACCTTCTGCAACGGCCTGGCCAACGGCCAACAACGCTGCGCCAATCTCTTCTACCTCTACGAACGCTCCCGACAGTTCGGCTCCTTCTCCCGACAAGGCCTCTACCGCTTCATCCGCTTCCTCGAAAGCCTCAAAGAAGAAGCCGACCCCGCCCCACCCTCCGAACTCTCCGAGGCCGAAAACGTCGTTCGCATCATGTCCATCCACAAGTCCAAGGGCCTCGAATTCCCCGTCGTCATCCTCCCCTCCCTCGGCAAACGCATCAACTTCCAGGGCTGCTCCGGCAACATCGTCGCCGACCGCCACGCCTTCCTCGGCCTGTCCGCCATCGACCACACCAAACGAATCCGCTACCCCTCGCTCGCTTCCACGCTGATCTCCGACCGCCTCCGCCGACAAACCCTCGCCGAAGAGCTCCGCATCCTCTACGTCGCCATGACCCGCGCCAAAGAACACCTCATCCTCATCGGCACCACCAAGCCCGACAATCCCGAAGCCTGGTCCCGCATGTACGACACCCACACCGGCCCGCTTCCCCCCAACACCATCACCACCGCCAAAACCACCCTCGACTGGCTAGGCCCCCTCGCCGCCTCGCTGGCCGCCTCCGATTCTCCCCCCATCCAGATCTTCGACCACCCCCAGGACGAAATCCAATCCTGGCTCCTCCCCCCCACCGCACGCCCCGACCCATCCTCTCTCATTGACGACTTCATCCACCTCAAACCCCTCACTCCCCCACCGCCCCCCGACCCCATCGCCGCCCGGATTATCCAACGCCTCCAGTACTCCTACCGCCACCGCCCCTTCACCACCCTCCACGCCTCCACGTCCGTCGCCGGCTTCACTCATCCTCACTCGCCGGGTGCTCCTCTTTCCCCCTCGCCCGGTACTCCGGGAGAGGGTTGGGGTGAGGGTTCCGCGCATAGCCTCACTCCGACCGCCTCCCTTCGCCTCCCCAAATGCCTCCAATCCGACACGCCCCTCTCCGCCGCCGACCGTGGCCACGCCACCCACCTCTTCCTCGAACACCTCGACTTCTCTAACTTCGACCTCCAATCTCAGCTCTCCTCCCTTCTCGACCGAAAACTCCTCACTTCCGCCCAATCCCAATCCATCGACCTCTCCCAAATCCAATGGTTCCTCACGACCGATCTCGGCCGCCTCCTCCAACAAAACGCCAAGGAACTCCTCCGCGAACTCCCCCTCACCTACACCCTCCCCCCCGAGTACTTCAACCTACCCCCCAGCCCCGACCCGATGG
>JAPLNB010000161.1 GCA_026693085.1 Planctomycetota bacterium
CAAGGCAAATCCCGCTCCGCCCAAAACGCCCTCAAACATGGCCTGACCGCCCAAACCCCCGCCCTCCTCCCCACCGAAAACGAATCCGCCTACCTCACCTTCCGCGACGAACTCCTCACCGACCTCCGCCCCCGCTCACCCCTCCAACGCACCCTCGCCGAGCGCATCGTCCAGCTCGCCTGGCGACTTCGCCGACTCACCCCCGCCGAAACCGAAATCTTCCACCAGAAACAAGCCCAACACGAAGCCCAACAGTTCAAACAGCACGACTCCGCCCTCGCCGCCTACCGCAACCGCTCCAAGACCTATCGCCGCGCCCACGCCCCGCCCGAACCCACACCCATCGAACCGATCTCCGCCCCGCAAATCCTCGCCAACCACTTCCACCACTGCGAGGACTCCTACAACCCCTTCGTCCGCCTCCACCGCTACGAAGCCAGCCTCGAACGCACCTTCGCCGGCCGACCTGACAGCAGACCTGCCCCAACCTCGTCTCCAACTCAAGAGAGATCCAACTCCGTCCCCAGATTCATCCGCTCGGCGTTGGCCAGTGCCCGCGTTGCAGCCGCCAGGTCCTGAACGGCAACCCCCACCGACTTGAAGAAGGTCACTTGCTGCGGCGAGGTCCGCCCGCTCTTCCGGCCGGCGACCAGTTCGCCCAGTTCGCCGTGGATGTGGTCCCAAGTGATCAACCCCTGCTCCATCGGGATCAGCAGATCCCCCGCCTCTGCCAGAGCCGATGGAACGTGATCGACCACGACCAGTGCCCGCGCCACCGTATCGCCGGGGATCTCGCGCACCTTCGGCTTGTACGAACCGATGGCGTTGATGTGAACCCCGGCCGCCAATTCGCCGTCAGCGAACACCGGTGTCGGCGAGGTCGTGGCGGTGCAGACCACATCCGCGCCCGACAGTGCATCCGCCGACGACCTGGCCACCTGAACGTCGATGGACAACTGCTGCTGCATCTCCTGGGCAAATGCCTCAGCCTTTGCCCCGCTGGCATCATAGACTCGGGCCTGACGGATCCGCCGAACAGCGCAGACCGCCGCCAGTTGCGCCCGACCCTGCGCCCCGGCGCCGATGATGGCCACCGTGGTCGAATCAAGCCGAGCGAGCAGGTCGGTCGCCGCGCCCGACGCCGCGCCCGTGCGGATCGCCGTCAGCGTCGCCCCATCCATCACCGCCAGCGCCCGCCCCGTCTCGCCATCCAGCACGATCACCACGGCCTGGATGAACGGCAGCCCGCGCGACGGGTTCTCCGGAAACAAAGTCACGATCTTCAGCCCCAGCTTCCGATCGGCAGGGCTGTAGCTGGGCATGAACAGCGCATCGCCTTTGGGCCGATCCGACACCTCAATGTGCGTGCGAAGCGGCATCACCGCCCGCCCTGCCGACAATTGGCGAAACGCATCCTTCATGGCTTCGACGGCTTCCTTCATCGGCAACGCCGCCTTGATATCCCGGCCCGACAGAAAACGAATCGTCTTGTCGCTCATGTATCCTCCGCAACTCCGGCAGTATACTCTCAGCGTGCCAAATCCACCCAGCATCTTCAACGATGTCCTTGGCCCGATCATGCGCGGGCCCTCCAGTTCGCACACGGCAGCCGCCAACCGCATCGGCCGGCTCTGCCGCGACCTGGCGGGTGGAGAACTGCGACGGGCGGTAGTCGAGTACGACCCCAACGGCTCACTGGTGACCACGCACGAGTCCCAGGGCAGCGACATGGGCCTCTACGCCGGATTTCTCGGCTGGGAGTGCGACGACCCCCGCCTGCCAGACTACCGCCGGCACATCGAGGCCAGTGGCCCGATGATCCAGGTGCGCCACATCCCCTACGGCGCGACCCATCCCAACACCTACAGACTGACAATCGATGACACCTCAAGCCAACGGCACTCCATGCTCGCCCTCTCTACCGGTGGCGGGATGATCGACGTCATCGCCATCGACAACGCAGCCGTGCGAATAGCGGGGGATTACTTTGAAATGCTCGTCTACCTGACATCCGCCGCCGACGCCGAATCGCTTCGCCCGAGTGTCGCCGCCAGCGCCAACGCCCAGAACATCCAATTCTGTGCCTGTGACTCTCCCTTTCTGCGCATCTCCACGCGCCAGATGCCAACCGCCACTTCGCTGGACGCTTTACGAGCCGACCCGCGTGTGCGCCAAGTGCGCGTGTTGCGGCCGGTCCTGCCGGTCCTGTCGCAAAACGTCGTCGAGGTTCCTTTCCACACCGCCCAGACGATGCTCGCATGGAATCAACGAAGGTCCCTGGCACTTTGGGAACTGGCCGCCGAGTACGAATGCGCCCGCGGCGGCATCACCCGCGACCCAGTCTTCGCCAAAACACGCGACGTCCTTCGCGTCATGGAATCGGCCGTGAAAACCGGCCTGGCAGGAACCGAATACCCCGACCGCATCCTGCCGTGCCAGTCGGTGCGGTTCGTTGAACGACAAGCGTCCGGCCGGTTGATTGCGGGCGATGTCTTCAACCGCATCATCGCCTATGTCTCAGCCATTATGGAGGTGAAGTCGTCCATGGGCGTCATCGTCGCCGCACCCACCGCTGGCTCCTGCGCCACCCTGCCCGGCGCCCTGCTGGCGGTGGCAGACATCCTGGGCAAGGATGAACAGGAGCGAATTCACGCCCTGCTCGTGGCGGGCCTGATCGGCGTGTTTATCGCCACGCGCGCCACCTTCTCGGCGGAAGTGGGCGGCTGCATGGCCGAGTGCGGATCGGCCTCGGGCATGGCCGCAGCCGCACTTGCCGCCTTGGCCGGGGGGAATCTGCACCAGCAGCTCGCCGCCGCCTCAATGGCCCTCCAAAACTCCTTCGGAATGACCTGCGACCCCGTCGCCAACCGTGTCGAAGCGCCCTGCCTCGGGAAAAACGTCATGGCGGCCGTCAACGCGCTGGCTTGCGCTAACATGGCTTTGGCCGACTATAAGCACCTCGTGCCGCTCGATGAGGTTCTCCAGGCGATGGACCAGGTTGGCAAATCGCTGCCGCGAGAGCTCCGCTGCACAGGGCTCGGCGGACTCTCCGTTGCCCCTGCCTCCCGCCAGATCGCGCAAGCATTCGCGGCCGCCAGGTCCTGAACGGCTACCCCCACCGACTTGAAGAAGGTCACTTGCTGCCAGGAGGTCCGAGAAAAAGCCGATCAGGCACTTCGGGGGGACAGAGTCTTTTCGGCGGCTCTTCGACGGCTCCTACTACTACTACTTCGCCGGATAATGAGGAGTGACCCCTTTTCTTCGTCGATCACGGCATGGCACCTGTCTGACTCGGCCCCCTCGAATCGGTTCGGAATGTCGGGCCGACCTGACGATCGCGGCATTTGACGCGGCCTGCCGGGCCGTCCACAACGAGATTCCACCGCTTGAAAGAACGAACGGCGAGCCGCCGCACCTCGCCGCTCAAGACCTCTTCACTTGATCCAACCCCTACGCTGCCAACGGCTGCATCGACAGATACAACCCCAGCATCCCCCGATCAAGCTGCTCCATATCCACCAGCCGCCCCGCCACCTCGTACTGGCCCTTTCCCGCCGGCTCCACCCGCGTCACCGCCATCCAACCCACCCAGTCCCTCCTGCCCTGCAGCGACGCCCCTGACGTATCCACAAACGGCGAAATCCCCGCATACGTCGGCAACTCCAGCCGCACCCGGATCTGTTGATCCGGCTTCACGTTGGCCTGAGCGGTGCGGACTCGCATTCCTCCGGAGGACAAATCCACCAACTGTCCCAACACCGCTTTCGTTGCCTTCTTGCCACCAAACCGCTCGACCCGAACCGTCTGCAGCTCCAAGTCGTACCGCCGATGCGACCGCCGCTCCACCCTAAGCGTCTGTGGCCGCACTACCTTCGCCTTCCCGTCCTGCTCACACAAAGTAGTCATGCTCGCTCCGTTAATCTGGTGAAAATGACACCCCCAACATCGGCTTGGTTATTGACACACTTTTGGTAACTTGGGCAATTTTCGCGGGCCGCGTATACCGATGCCTTATTGGACGACTTGGCCCTATTGATACTGGCCGCCTGTACTTGGCCAAGCCGGTCGGCTACGGTAAGCACGGTTCGGATTGCCATTGCGAACGGTGATTGATTGTGTCGCGTTTGATGTTGCTGCTCATCCTGGGTTTCTGGCTCGTCGGTGCCGAATCGACACGCCAACCTCAGCTTGTCTACCACCCAAGCCTGGGCATCTTTTTCGGTGGCTATGTGATCCTGGTGCTGGGCGTTGCCATCTGGGCAAGGCTGATCTCCCGCCAAGTCCTCGGCTCCAACCTGCAGCAGAGCCTGCGACGATTCAACCGCATGTCCCGCCTCGCCCGCTGGCTCGTCCCCGCATGGCTGCTGTTCGGGTTGTTCGGCGGAGCCGAGTGGGCGCAGGTCGTCCTCGCCGTCACCGGCACCAAACTCCAATTCCCCAGCACCGTCCTGGGAACGCTGCCGGTACTCGCGGCGTGGATGGCACTCTGGTGGGCGGAGTTCCCCGCAGACCGCGCCCTCCGCGAACAGAGCCTGCTCGGAGAACTCACCCTCGACCTGCCGCTCCATCTGCCCGCCGGATTCTTACGCTCGTTTCGAAACTCTTTTCGACAACAACTCCTGCCCATCGTTTTGCCCGTGCTGCTGATCATCCTGCTGCGCGATCTGATGATGCTGCTGGTCGGCCGCTACATCTCGCCGACGCAGCACGAACTGCTCATGCTGCCGGCGGCCCTGGGAGTCTACCTGGCTTCCCCCCAGATCCTGCGCCGGGTGTTCAACGCCAGACGATTGGATGATTCGCCCCTGCGCCAGCGGCTCGAGGCGATCTGCCGGCGCAACGGCCTTCGATATCGGGACATCCTGCTCTGGCAGACCGACTACACCGTCGCCAACGCCGCTGTCATCGGAATCCTGCCGCTGTGGCGGTATGTGCTGCTGTCCGATCGGCTTCTGGAAACGATGAGCGACCAGCAGATCGAAGCCGTCTTCGCGCACGAGCTGGGACACATCGTCCACCATCACTTGACATGGTTCGTCGTTTTCTTCGTCATCTTGCTGTTGGCGTCGTTCGGCCCCGGCCAGATCCTCGACAATTGGATTACCGCCCACCTGCCCCCGACGTTCCTGGCCGAGCAACACAGGGACATCCGCGATCTGATCGGCAGTGGCATCGTGTTCCTGGCGATGATCGTGTTGTTCAGCATGCTCAGCCGCCGGTTCGAACGCCAGGCCGACGTCTTCGCCGCGAGGATGATGGAGTTCGACTGGGGCTCGGCGGAGACGCAAGCCAAGCCAAAGGTGCTTGGCCGGCGGTACCATGTCGGCCAGCGCGGGGCCGCCATTTTCAACTCCGCCCTGCATCGCGTCGCGGTCGTCAACAATATCCCGCTACGTGCCAGGGATTGGTTCCATCCCAGCGTGGCCAACCGCCTCCAATACCTGGAAGACCTCAGCAGCGACCCCGCAAGGACAGTGGATTTCGACCGCGTGATGTCTCGACTCTACGCAATCCTGCTCATCGCCCTGCTGCTCTGCGGAGCGTTCGTGTGGCTCGCTAAATAAGTGACCAGACGCCACCGCCGCCCCCCAGAGATCGCCGTTCCCACTCCGCGAATCATGCCCCGCCGCCTACATCGACACCGACTCCGGGATCTCGCCGTTGTGGGAAACGTTCTGCACGTCTTCGTGGTCTTCCAGCGTGTCGATCAGCCTCAGAACCCTGGCCGCCACCTCCGGCTTGACGGGCACCACGGTGTTCGGGAGGTTCGTGATCTCCGAGGCTTCGATCGGGACGGCCGCCGCGATCAGGCTCTCCTTCACCTTGTGGAATGCGGCCGGCGCCGTAATCACGAGGTACACCTCGCCCTCGTTCTTGACGTCCTCGGCCCCGGCGTCCAACGCTTTCTCAAGCAGCGCGTCTTCGGCGATGGCGTCCGCCTTGATGCTGATGATGCCTTGCTTCGTGAACTGGAACGAGACCGCGCCGGAGGCGGCGAGGTTGCCGCCGGCGCTTTCAAATATCTTGCGCAGTTCCGGCGCAGTTCGCGAACGGTTGTCGGTCAAAGCCTCGACCATCAACGCGACCCCGCCCGGGCCGTACCCTTCGTAGATCATCGATTCATAGTTCTGCCCGCCCTGTCCGCCGATCCCTTTGGCGATGGCCTTCTCGATCGTATCACGCGGCATGTTCGCGGCGCGGCCCTCCTCAATGGTGTAGCGCAGCGTCAGGTTGTCTTTGGGGTCGCCGCCGCCGGCTCGGGCGGCAATGATGATCTTCCGCGCGATCTTGCTCCAGACCTTGCCTCGTTTTGCATCGTTGGCGCCCTTCGCCCGCTTGATCTTTGCCCAATGGCTATGTCCTGACATGTTACGCTCCAATTACTTCGTGCAAACCGCCAATCGCCGTCAATTCGCCGCCCGCACCGCTTTCCGCGCAACTTCCATACTCGGCGCCACATTCACCGGCATTCCGTCGCGATGCTGTCGAAGCTTCTGCTTCAACTGCAACAATAGCTTCTTCAGGTCCTCGCGGTCCTGCTTCGTGTCCGACAGCCGGTCCAGCGACCGCTGCCATACCTTCGCCGCTTCCGACCCCTCTTCCAGACGATATAGCGCATCGCCCAGATGGTCCAGAACCACCGGATCAGGCCTGCCGCTGGATTGGGTCGCTTCATCCAAATACTGCCGCGATTCCTTGTATTGCCCCCGCTTGTACAACACCCAGCCCAAGGAGTCCAGATACGCCGCGTTGTCCGGCTCAACCTTGACGGCCGTCCGGATCAGCGCCTCGGCCTCGGCGAGATTCCTGCCCTCGTCCGCCCACATATAGCCCAGGTCGTTGCTGGCCGGACCGTTCTGCGGGTCGATCCGCAGGACTTCCCGGAGCACCTGCTCAGTCATTTCGCGATGCTGTATCCGCTCGTAAAACTGCGACACAAAATACAGGCGATCGGTGTCGCCGGCGGCGGCCGTTCGCATCGCGTCGATCACACGGATGGCGTCCGCCGTTCGCTTCTGCTCCCCGTACAGCCGCACCAGAGCATCCACGACAACCTGGTTATCCGGCCGGCGAGTACGCTCCTCCTCAAGCCGGCTGATGAGCCCCTCGACCCGCCCGCCACGCATGAAAAACCGGGTCATCTCGGCAATCACATTGGGATTGTCGCCCGCTTCGCGGAACAGCGCAAGCAGCGAAGACTCGGCCACTTCATTGTTGCCGGACTGGGCGAAAACGTTGATCTGAAGCAGCCGCGCGCTCACGCTCAACGGATCGCCAGCCAGCCACGTTTGCAGAACCTTGATCGCCTCCGCGCCCTGCGCTTTCTCCAAATACCGGTGGAAAAGCGCCAGGTATGCTTCGTCAAACGACGGCCACTGCCTGACGATCTTCCAGAGCAGCGACTCGCCTTGCGCTTCTTTGCCCGTCGCGAGCATCGCCGCTGCCAGTGCGAATTGCACGCCGGGCGAGCGATTGCCCAGCCGAATCGAGTCCTCGAACGCTGCCGACGCCTCCGCGAGCTTCTTTTGCGCCTCCAGGAGCATGCCCCTCAGCTCGGCGGCCAGTTCCGGCCGGTTCTGGTCTTTGGCCTGGGCGATCAGTTTCTGCGCCGCTTCCGTTTTCTGGTCCTCGCTCCAGTCGTCGCGATGCATGATGTCATTCAGCAGTTCGCCGTACGCCGGGGCAAATGGCGGACGCTGCGCGACCGCTTGCTCGAGGTTCGAGCGCGCGGCCACATCCCGGCCGAGCAATTCCGCAAGCCTCGCAGTCAAAAACAGCTTCGCCGCTTGAGCGCCCGGAGCGACGGTCAGCCCCTGCATGAACGGCAGACGCAGACGGTTCTTCCCCCACGGCCGCAGCAGCTTCGACCACATCGGCTGCGACTGCTGGAGCGAGTCGGGTTCCAACGCAACCGCCTCGATCAGCGTTCGCGCCGCCGCCTCGGTGTTGCCGCGCTCATAGTAAAACTCGAACAGCCGCGAGACGATGACCGCGTCGCCAGGCTTTTGCTCGAGCGCATCGAGCAGGAGTTTCTCGGCTTCGGCGGTTTTGCCGAACGAGTTGTAGACCTCGGCAAGGGCAAACGTGATCGATCGGTCATTGGGGCGCTGCTTCAGAATTTCTCGCAGCGCATCAATGGCGGCGCTGTCCTGCCCGGTGCTCTTGTAGACGTCCTTGAGCAACCCAACGGACTCCCGGTTGGCCCGATGCGAGCTGACAAGCTCCGCGGCAACGTTGCGGGCTTCCGTGATCCGATTGAGCCCCAATAGTGCGTGCACAACGTGCGATTGATACTCGAAGTTGTCGGGGGCGTGCTCGGCGGCGATCCGGTAGCTTTCCAGCGCCTTCTCATACCGTCCATGCTTCTCATTCAGCTCGCCGATCTGCAGGTACAGCAGATCAAGCTGGCTCATCATGTAGTACAGCTCGGGCATGCTGCGAAAGCTCAGCCGTCGCTGAACCCGGTTCAGGAGCTGGTCGTACTGCTCGAGGGCGGCCAGATCGTAGCCTTTCTGTTGAAGCGACTTGGCAAGGAACAGGTTGACCATGGCCGCGGCTTCGGGGCGGAGTTTGTAGTCCGAGGTCTGCATCGCTAGCCGCAAGTGCTCGATCGATTTTGCTGCGTCGCCTTTCGCAAGGTGCTGACGCCCGAGCAGCAGGTGAACGTCGACGCTGTCCGGGCGGATGGCGGCGGCTCGCTCCAGAGCGCGCGTGGCCGAATCGCCCGTGGAGCCGCTTCCGAGATACACTTGCCCGAACGCGTAGTTCAGCTCGAAGCTCTCGCTGTCCTTGGACAGTGCCTTCTCCAGCAGCACGATCGCCTTGCGGCGGTTGCCTTCGAGCTGCGCGGCGCGGGCTTGCGCGTACAGTTGGATGGCATCGAGCGACGGCCGAGTCGTGGGATTAGTCCTCGGCAGCGGATTGGCCAGAACCGGACGTGGCTCAATTTCGTCAAGCGTAAAGGTTGCCGGATCGCTTGGGCGGGTCGCGGCTGGCGCGGCGGTTTCCGGCGCCGTCTCATTACGCCGAGCCGCGCATCCCCCCGCCACCAGCACACCAATCACTGTCCAACTCAGAATCCGCATCGCGATCCCTCGGAATATGCCGGCAGGCCGACCAAACCAAATTGTAGCAATCCCGTCGCGCCCGGTCGAAGGCAACCCGCTAATCCCTCGCCCGTTACCCTTATCGAATCACCTTGTTCAGCGGATACGTGATGATCCCGGTTGCCCCCGCTCGTTTGAGACGCGGAATCAGCTCACGCTCCTGCTTCTCTTCAAGAATGACCTCGACGGCGACCCACGCCTGATCGGCCAGGCGGCTGACCGTCGGGCTCTTCTCCGCGGGCAGGAATCCGACCACCTCCGCCAGCTTGTCCTCCGGAACGTTCATCTTCAGACCAACCTTCGCCCGAGCGTCGATCGCGCCCTTGAGCAGCATCGCGAGGTTCTCCATCTTCTCGCGCTTCCACAAAATGTCCCACGCCTTTTTGTTGGCGATGAACCGAGTCGTGCTCTTGAGCAGCGTATCGATGATGCGCAGGTTATTCGCCCGCAGCGACGAGCCGGTCTCCGTGCAATCCACGATCGCGTCGAGCAGCCTCGCCTTGATCTCGGTCGTCCCCCACGAGAACTCGACGGTCACGTCCACCTTGCGATCCGCAAAATACCGGCGAGTGGTGTTCACCAGTTCGGTCGCGATGATCCCGCCCTCGAGATCCGCGGGCTTCTGCACTTTGCTTTCTTCCGGCACCGCCAGGACCCACCGGATGGGATTGAGGCTGGCTCGCGAGTACTCCAACTCGCAGATCTCGACAACGTCCTTCTCGTTGCCGTTCTCGATGATCCAGTCGTATCCGGTCAGGCCGCAGTCGATGATGCCGTCGCCAACATAGCGGCTGATCTCCTGGGCGCGGAACAATACGGCAGAGATCTTCTCGTCATCGACACGCGGAAATACGCTCCGCTCAGCGATCGAAACGCGATACCCCGCCCGGGCGAAAAGGTCCACGGTTGAATTCTGAAGGCTTCCGCTGGGCAGCCCCAGCCGCAGGGTCGTCGGGGGCAATCTGTCTGTCATAACAACAACTCGCTCTCACTTCACCTCTCGGCAACAATTCATGCTACTTGGCTTTCTTCTTCCTGGCGACCTCGCAGTAGACCGCGCGGCGGATGCACATGAAAAAATCGTACCATTCCTCGATCTTGACGTGCTGCTCGATGAAACGCTGCGCTTCCTCGAGCGTTGTCTTTTCCTCGAACGCGCCCTCCGAGCGGAGGTACCCCAACATTTCATCATCGACCGGGACGGCCGTGCCTTCGAAACCGTAGATCATCACGTACGCCTCGACAAACGGATGCATCATCGGCAGCTCGCGGATGAACTGGCGCGCGTCCTTCTTGCTGACGGTCTTGAGCCGATCCAGGCTGAGCGTGTGCTCCCTTTCGAAGATCGCATTCAGGCACCCGGTGATCATCCCCACTCGCTTCTCGATCTCCGGATACTTCACGCCCAGCAGTTCCTGAACCTCAAGCTCCGTCGCGACACGCAGCTCATTGAGATTGACGAATTCACGCTCGATGCAGCGCATGGCCTCATCGGCGCGCGTGTCGCAGACATCGTAAGACATCGCGCCTCGCACCAGCGCCCGCAACGGGTCCATCTTCTGGGCCGGCTGAGGTTTCCCTTCCTTCAGCAACCACCTGAACAGGCCTCTTATGACATCAGAATACTTCGCGGCGTTCTTCATCTCGATTCCCGTTCGTCTTGGTCCCCAGGCAAACCGTCCGCCTCCTCTACCCTTGTTCCCTGTTGTTCGGCTCGCTTCTTCTCCAGTTCCGCATTCTCCTTGGACACCTTGTCCAGCAGTTCCAACAGTTCCAGTTCCTTCTTCAGATCCTCGTCCATGTGAAAGTTCAGAAACGGCGCCTGACGAAGCGTCAGTTCCTTGGTCAACCGCGTGCGCATCAGCCCGGCCGAATGCTTCAACGCATTCAGCGCTGCGGTCTGCTGGCCGGCAGTTCCCATCACCGTGATGTACACATCCGCGATCGACAGGTCGTCCGTTAACCGCACCCGCGTGATGGTCGGAAGACCCTTAAGCCGCGGATCACTCAGCTCATGCTGAATGATCATCGCCAGTTCACGATGAATCGTACTTCCAAGACGTTCAGTCCGACGCGACATAAGTTCTGATGAGTGATCGCCGACCAGTGATGAGTGTGCACGCTCAGTTCGTAAGCCCGTCCGACACATCACATGTCATCCATCACATTCATCCTCATAGCAGGTCAATCTGATAATCCACCAAGTCCACATTCCCGGTCGCTCGCACAAAATCGACAATCTTGCTCAACGCCCCTTCCACATACCGGCTGTCGTTGCTCACCATCGCCAACCCCAGTATCGCTCGCCGATGCTGGTCCAGGGCGCCGACCTCGGCGATCGATACGTTGTGACCATGCGCGATCCGATCCTTGAGGCTCTTGACCACTCGCCGCTTGTCCTTCAGCGACATCGCATCCCCTATCGATAACTCCAGTTGAAGAACTCCAATGATCATATCTGAAGCTGCCAGTTGTCAGCGGCCACCGATTTCTACCGGCAACTGACAACTGGCAACTGATTTACAATGTCCGATGGATCAACTCGCGGCTGTACGCCTCAAGCCGGTCGCCCAGCTTGATGTCATCGTAGCCCGCAATCTTCAGGCCACACTCAAAGCCCGATTTGACTTCCTTCACGTCGTCCTTCGCACGCTTGAGCGACTCCAGCGCCAACTCTTCCACGATCACCACGCCGTTGCGGATCAGGCGAATCTTGCTGCCGCGCTGGATGTGGCCATCCGTCACCATGCAGCCGGCAATATTGCCCATGCGGCTCACCTTGAAAATCTGGCGGATCTCCACGTGGCCGTGCAGCTTCTCGCGAACCTCCGGCTCCAGCATCCCGGAAAGCGCCTTCTTCAGGTCGTCCAGAATCTCGTAGATGACCTTGTACAGTCGGATCTCGACGTGCCGCTGCTCGGCAAGCTGGCGGGCCGTTTCATCCGGAACCACATGGAACCCGATGATCACCGTGTTGCTGTTGACGTCGCGGGTGGCGGCGGCCAGCTCGATGTCGCTCTCGTTGATTCCCCCCACGGCGGCGTGGATCACCTGCACTTTCACTTCCGATGTGTTGTGCTCACCGACCGTCTTGGCCAGCGTTTCCACCGAGCCTTGGACGTCCGCCTTGATGATCAGGTTGATGATCTTGGTTTCGCCAGCCTTCATCGTCTCCAGCAGATTGCTCAGCGTGACCTTGCTCTGACTGGCAAGTTCCTTCTGCCGCGACTGGGTCTGACGCTCCTCGGCAATCGACCGGGCCTGTTCAATATCCTCGACAACGTAGAACTTGTCGCCGGCGTTGGGAAGCGCGTTCAGCCCGCTGACAATGACCGGCGTTGACGGGCTCGCTTCCGGGATCATCTCCCCCCGATCATTGACGAGGCTCCGGATACGCCCGTAGCCGGCGCCGGAAAGAATAATGTCGCCGACCTTCAGCATGCCGTCCTGAACCAGAACCGTCGCGACCACGCCCAAGCCTTCATCGATTCTGGCCTCGATCACCATCCCACGCGCGGGCAGTGTCAGATCGGCCTTCAATTCAAGCAGTGCCGACTGATAGTCAAGAATCTCGATCAGCTCGGGAATCCCCTGCCCCGTCGTGGCGCTGGTTCGGATGACTTCGGTGTCCCCGCCCCACTCCACCGGGTTCAGCCCCTCCTTCGCCAGTTGCCCGAGGATCATGTCCGGGTTGGCGTCGGCGCGATCAATCTTGTTCATCGCGACGACGATCGGAACCTTGGCCGCCCGGGCATGGTTGATCGACTCGATGGTCTGCGGCTGCACGCCTTCTGCCGCCGAAACAACCAGCACCACCACGTCCGTCATGTTGGCGCCCCGAGCACGCATGCTCGTGAACGCCTGGTGCCCGGGTGTATCGATGAACGTGACACGCTTCTCGCCCACCTGCACCATCCACGCGGCAGTATGCTGCGTGATGCCGCCCGCCTCGCCCGCCGCAACATTGCTCTTGCGGATACGGTCCAGCAGGCTGGTCTTCCCGTGGTCCACGTGTCCCAGAATGGTCACCACCGGAGGCCGTGGCATAAGGTTCTCCACTATCACTGCGCGGGCACCAACTTCCTTCTCCAACTCCTCTTCAAGCGTGGCCTTTGCAACGATCTTCAGCTCGATGCCATATTGTAGGGCAATCGTCTCCGCGATTTCGCGGCCAAGAGACTGATTGACGTTCGCCATCACACCTTGTTTCATCAGACGCATGACGATTTCGTTGCTCTTGACGCCCAACGCCGCCGAAAGCGCTTTGACCGTTACCGGCTCTTCGACCTCCACAGGGTCGCCCTTCTGCACAATGGTCTTCGTCGGACCATGCTGTCCCCGTTCCGACTTCTTCTTCAGGTCGCTGTCAAAGCCGGCGCGATAGCTGCTCGCGGCGGCCAGACGGTCGCGACGCTCGATCAGGTCCGCTTCCGTGTACTCCTTCAGTTTCTCCATCGCTTCGCCACGCCGCCCATCGGGGCCGCGCCGGCGGGAAGAAAGCGTCCGGCTGCTCTTGCCGCCCTTCTTCTTGTTCCCTGCTTCGTCGGTATCGTCGTCGGTCTTCTTGACACCCCGCCCGCCCTGCGGACGCGCCTGGACAAACGCGGTTGTGGCCGGCTGCTCCGTGCCCGGTCCACGACGCGGACGCGGCGTGGGCACAACATCCGGCTGTTCCGTACGCACAATCCGCGGACCCTGGATTTTCGCCGGCGCAGGAACCATCAGCTTCGGGGCCGGTGTAATGGGCGGCCGCTTGGGTGTCGCAGGTCGGCCTTCGGGGCGATTGGCCAACGTGATCGTCGGCCGTGCGTGCCGTGCGTGGTCCCCGGCTGCTCCGCCGTCGGCCACCGCGGGCGCGGCGGGGGGGGCCGCCGATGCCGCCGACGTCCGCAACTGCTCCGCCTGCGCCGAGGGGACGTCGACCTCCGCCACATCCACAGCCGGAACTGACCCCGGGGACGCCACTGCCGATTCTACCACTACAGACGCTTTCGCAACCGGCGCCGACTCCGGCACTTCGCCTGCCACCGGCGCTGCCGCAACTTCCGCCCCTACGGAAACCCCCGACACTCCCGGAAACTCGCGGGGTTCGGCCTCAACGACGGCCTCAACAACCTCCGACCCCGCTGGCTTCTCTGCCTCCTCGATCCGCTTCTCAGCCTCCACTTCGGCTTCCGTCGCTTGCACCGTCGCTTTAGCCGTCTCCACCTCAGCGGCACCCGAATCTTCCGTCCCGGCTTCGGCTTTGTGTCTCCGCCTCGCCGTCTTCGGCTTGGTTTCGACCGCCACTTCGGTGGCGGTTTCTACTGCCGTCGCCACAATGCCCACCGCACCGCTCGCGAACCATTCGCGCACTGTCTCTGCCAGACCAAGGCTCATCAGCGACATGTGGTTCGGAACCTTGTCGCCCAACCCTTCGGCCTTGCACCTGTCAAGGATCAGCTTGCTGGGAACTCCCAACTCCTTGGCCAACTGATTCACTCGTATACCTTTCGCCTTAGCCAACTTAACACTCCAGAAAAACATCCGCTCTCACTTCACCCTGCCGACCTCGACACTTCGTCACCTCTGTTCACCTATGACTTCTCATACCAACCACCAGACCAACCTCACTTCGGCTCGTCGCGGTGCGAAGGCAACATTTCATCCCGCCCTTCAGCCAACGCCGCCGTACCGTCCATCTCGTCCACCGCCACCTGTGCATTCACCGACGTCTTGCCATTGTCCGGTACCGTGCCCTGTATCGCCTGCTCCTCCGGCGCAAGATCCCCGGCCACATCGGCATCGACCGCGCCATGCACAATGGTCTCCGGCGCCCCGCCTTCGACGCTTTCCAGTGGGCCAGGCATTTTCGCGGCATTGTCATTGCCCGCATTTTCTTCGCCCGCCTTCGCCGGCTCCGGACCGCCGCCTCGCAGGCCCAACGCCCTCATCACCGCGTCATCCTGCGCATCGCGAACCTCGGTCGCCGCAGCCTTCGCCTTGGCAGCCTGCGCCTTCTTCTTCTCCTGCTCCACCGCCACGATCCTCGCCTCAGACCCGCACTTCTCCACAACCTTCTCCGCTGTCGGCTCGTCCAGCCCCAGCTCTTCCATCAACGGCTCGATGCCAACCTCTTCGATATCCCGAACGTCGATCAGACCCAACGCAATCGTCTTGTCCACCATCTCCTGAACCACCCCCTCAATACTCTTCAGCGTCTGATCCAGACGCTGCACGCCCGCCTGGAACTCCGCCGGCGTCAGAATATCGATGTCCCAACCCGTCAGCCGCGCCGCCAATCTCACGTTCTGACCACGCTTCCCGATCGCTAGACTCAACTGGTCCTCGTTCACCACCACCGTCGCACGACCCAATTCGAAGCACAGCGAAACCTCCGCAACCTCCGCCGGCTTCAACGCGTTGCCGATCAATATCTGCGACGACTCGTTCCACCGCACGATGTCAATCTTCTCGCCCCCAAGCTCATCCACAATGTTCTTGATCCGGCTCCCCCGAACGCCCACACAGGCCCCCACCGCGTCAACCTTGCTGTCGATCGACGACACCGCGATCTTCGTCCGATGCCCCGGCTCGCGCGCCAGGGCCTTCATCTCGATCGTCTTCTCCCCCACTTCCGGAACCTCTCGCTCGAACAACCGCCGTATCAACTCCGGATGGCTCCGGCTTAGAATGATCTTCACCGCACTGGGTGTATCACGCACCTCCAAAATCAATGCCTGCACCCGCTCCCCCACCTGATGCGTCTCCCCAGGAATCTGCTCGCTCTTGGGCATGATGCCCTCCACCCGACCGAGCGTCACGATCATCGCGCCCCCCTCAAAGCGGGCCACCGTGCCCGTCACTATCGTCCCCACTCGGTCCTTGAACTCCTCGTAGATGCTCCCCCGCTCGTCTTGACGGATCAATTGGATCATCACTTGCTTGGCCGTCTGGGCGGCAATGCGACCCAGCACATTCAATGGAATCGGCTGGCCTTGCCGCGTAGCGCTCAGATCGCCCGTCTGACGATCCAGCTTCACCGCAAACTCGCTCGCGTCTTCCGTGTCAAACTGCTTACGCAACGCCGACGCAATCGACTGCTCAATATCCGTATAGATCTGATCCCGCTCGATGTTCTTGTCACGGGCAATACCATCTACGATCCGCAATAACTCCTGGTTTGGCATAGGTCCTCTCTATTCACTTGTTATTCACTTGTCTCTACCAACTACCCACTACCAACTATCCACTTTCCTCACTAAACAAAACGGGCCACCTCGCCGGCGGCCCACGCTTTCGATCGAACCTGTGCTACCGCTCTATCGCTTATCCGGCCTCTCCTCCGGACAAGCACCGCTCAGCCCCGACGGCAAACCCATGCTGTTGCTTAAGCAATTGCATGGGCTGACTCGTTGACAAGGCTCAGGTTCATCCCGGTCTCTCCGGGTTCGAAAAAGTGGATCTTACCCAAGTCCACATGCACGTGGACCTGTGATCCAACCTGGAGGCCCGCATGCGCCTCCACCCGCGCGACCACATGGTCGTGCAGGGCCGTTTCCAAATACAAATCCATGTCATTGCCCAATGGCTCGATCACATTCAACTTCACCTTGCCCACCGCCACCGACTCCCCGTCCTCCACAGCCCGCAGGTGAAAGTGCTCCGGCCGAATGCCCAAAACCACGTGTCTCCCAACCCAACCTTCCATGACGCTTCTCAAACGCTCCGGAACCGGAAGCTTGAATCCCGTCCCCGGAACCGTCAACTGCCCTACCCGCACCTTCGGCTCATCGCTCCGCGGCTTCCCTTCAGGAACCGCGCCCCCCCCAACAACCCGAACGTTCGTCAGTTGCCCCTCCTCAAAAATTATCTCCCCGTCCTCGGCCTTGATCGCACCGTCAAAAAAATTCATCGGCGGCATTCCTATAAAACCGGCCACGAACCGGTTCACTGGCTTATTATAGGTCCGCAACGGCGTATCCTCCTGCTGGATTCGCCCATCCCGCATCACCACGATCCGGTCCCCCAGCGTCATCGCCTCTTCCTGATCGTGCGTCACGTAAATCGTCGTCGTCTGCAACCGGTGGTGCAGCCTCTTCAATTCCGCTCGCGTCGTCACCCGCAACTTCGCGTCCAGATTCGACAACGGCTCGTCAAACAAAAAAGCGGCCGGCTCTCGCACGATCGCTCGCCCAACCGCCACACGCTGCCTCTGCCCGCCCGATAACGCCCTCGGCTTCCGCTCCAAAAGGTGTTCCAGGTCCAGAATCTTCGCCGCCTCCATCACCCGCTTATGAATCTCCGCCTTGGGCATCTTCCTCAGCTTCAGCCCAAACGCCATGTTCTTGTACACCGACATGTGCGGGTACAACGCATAGTTCTGAAACACCATCGCGATGTTCCGGTTCTTCGGCGGAACATTGTTCACCACCTGCTGACCGATCTTGATGATCCCGTCCGTGATCTCCTCCAGCCCGGCCACCATCCGCAACGTCGTGCTCTTCCCGCAGCCCGATGGGCCAACCAAAACCACAAACTCCCGATCGTGGATCGCAAGATCAACGCAATCAACGGCCTTGACGCCACCAGGGAAGATCTTCGTTATATTCTCAAGATCAACTTGCGCCATCAATAACCGTCCCAACTCCGGGCCACTACGCCCGAAGTTACAAGTATACAGACCCGCCTAACTCAGTCAAACAGTCCTGAACACCCTTAAAGCAAAACCCGCCGTTTGCCCGCAGCCTTTATCCTTTCCCTGTCCACTGCCCGCCTCCGTTGCACTCCTATTCGCTCACACTTCATCTGCCAAGTCATCAGCCCCACCCCACCCACCCGGTCGACATAATAATGTGGCCTGGGGCGTCAGCCCCACGAAGACTCACCATGACGTCACCCCCCCCTCCCGTTCTGCTTCCCTGCCAATCCCAACCCCCCCCCTCCCGCCCAACTACTTCCCCGCATACAAAATCATGTTCTGCATCAGCGACAATGCCCCACCCCGCTCATACCCATCGATCCCATCCACCGCCTGCCCCACCAGACCCACGCTCAGATCCGCCGGACTGAAAAACACCCGCACCGTCCCCCCAACCTCCATCCCCCTCAGCGACAGCCGCGCCGACTTCCCCGGCATCTTCCGCACAAAATGCCGCCACTCCAACTGCGTGATCTTCTGCCCCACGTTGTACACCGGGTGCTCCATCCCCAGCACCTTCATCGCCGCCGGCTTGAATGCCTCCGCCAAAACCTTCTCCGCGGTCCCCGCGAACTCCACCTTCCCGCCCGCAGCCTCAACTATCAACACCCCCCCGCCATCTACAAATTTCTTCAGCTCCGCCTGCTCGCCCGCCGTCAGCGTCAGCGGCGACGTCCCCGTCAGATGCGCCACCTTATACGGTTTCGCCAGTTTCCCCGATCCCAATTTCACCGGCTCAACCACCAAATCAACCGCGAAATCATTGTGCATCGCATTCGCCAGCCGCCGCCACCCCGCCGGCTCCGGATCCCAGTTCCCCGCGTGCTGAACCCGCGCAACCTTCACCGTCTGGCTCGCTTTCTTCTTCGCATCGGCCTGGATCAAATACGTCTGCCCCTTCTGACGCATCCCCTTCTTGTCAACAGAATACTGGAAAATGTCCGCCATCAACTGCGACACCGGCCCCCGGTCCCCACCCGAAAAACTCTGCATCTGCCAACCCTTCGACGGGTCCGATTGCCCAAACAGCAGCATCAACTCACGCACCCCGTTGCTCAAACCCAATAGGCTCGGCGGCCGCTGCCATTCCGATCGCGGATACTGCTCTGAAGTGTAAATCGCATGCCCCGCCGGCAACTCGCGAAATTCATACGACCGAAACAACTTGTGCCCCAACGCCTTGAAACTGTCCGAAAACGCCTTGCTCCCCATGTCCGCGTTCCCCACGATCAGCCCACCCTGCTCCACAAACGCCTTCAACTTCCCTTCCTCCTCCGCCGTGAACGCCAGCGGCTCCTTGCCCGCGATCCACAGGATCGGCGCATCATGCAACTCATCCACCGGCGCCTCAAGGTTCACAATCTGCCAGTTCAGATCATGCTCCAACTGCTTCCCCAGCCACCGCGCAATGTTCGCCGCGTCCCGCGGCCGCTGACACCACGCCGGACCTTTCGGCTTCGTCCCCATCTGCCGCACCGTGTATTGCAGCTTGTTCATCAACACCGGCGCCCGACCACGCGACATGAACATCAACGCAAACGACGTGTCGATCACACCTCCCCCAAACGACCCGTCCGCATTCTGCCGCCTCACCAGAAACTCCGCCCCGTGCTCGTACCAGTTCAGTTTCCCAAAATACTTGTACCCGCTGGCCACCCCAATCCGCTCCACTCCGTATAAGGAGTAATACGTCTGATGATGCTCAAACTCCGGAAAATGCTCCCCGATCCACTTCAGCCCACGGTCCAGGCTCTCATCCGGAAAATACCCCGACCCCGTCAGCCCCTCCATCGCATGCACCGTCTCCTGCGTAATAAACAGCGACGCAACCCCCGCCGCCGTCATCGATACCGTTTCCTTCGTCCAGTTCTGATCCTCGTGCTTATATCGGTACGACCAGCCCCCGTCTTCGTACTGATGCGACTTCCACATCGTCTCCATTTCCACCCAGAAACCCGTCGGTATCTCAATGTTCAACTGCGAGCACGCCCACAGACCCAACATCCCATACTGGCTCACGCTATGGTCCGCGTCATCCGAGTTCGGCCTGGCCTTGCCATTCTCAAAATAATACGGAAAACACCCCCGCCCAGGACCCTCCTTGATGTTCGCCTCCATCAGCCATCGCGCATCCCGAAACGCCACTCGCCGCACCGCCTCCGATGCCGCTACCATCGTCCATACCTGACACCGGAACCCCAACGCATACGTCCCCACCACCTCCGCCTGCGTCAGCCAATCGATCGCCTGCTTCAACTCCCTCTTCTGCCGGCTCTCGCCCGCATACAACAGCGCGCAAGTCGTCAGCGACGTCAGCCCACCAAACTGACCCCCATCCACATCAGGACCCCCCTTCTCCGGATCCCGCGCCTGCACGGTCTCCCAATTCGCCCCCTTCTGCTGCGAATACAAATACCCCACCGCCTTCTTGATCGCCGCGTCCACCTCTTCCGGCGTCGCCCCACGCACAGACCCCGCGCGCATCACTAACACGATACACACAACCGCCAGCACCAGCCGCCTCATCATGCCAACTCCTCACACCACCCATCTCATTATTCGCCCTGTCCCCCAGCATCCCCCCAACGCCACCACACCCTCACCCCCCACCCCTCATTCTCTCCCCCATCGCCGCCACCACACGCTCCTTCGCCTCCTC
>JAPLNB010000162.1 GCA_026693085.1 Planctomycetota bacterium
CTTGACTTTGCCGTCCTGGCGGTAGGCCTCGACGAGGCGAACATACTCATTGATTTTGCCGCTGGAGGAGAGGGGACTTTGACGGTGCGCAGATACACGATCGTGATCATATCACGATGATATTTCCACAAATCAACACCAGATGCGCGGCAACGTGAGCGGAATGCTGTGGATAGTGTCACTACGCTTTTTCGAATTTCGCCCGCCGACCCTCGAAATTCACGGCCCAAACGCGGATTCCGGCGTTCAGGAGGGGGTGGCAATACCAAACACGGGATAGTGGTCATGCTGTTCCCCGGCAATCGCAACCAGCAGCACGCCGCAACGTGCATTCTTTACGAGCTCAAATGGGCCCAAGGCATAGTGCCCAACTTCAGCGATCTGGAGTCGCGGTACGGCATCTCGCGCCGCACACTCCAGCGGACTCGCGCAAAACTCGCCCGCCTCGAACACGTCAGCAGCATGAATGCCCGGTACGGCGGGCAGCAAGGGTGGAGACTATCCGGGCGGTTCTCAGCCGCAATGCGGCTCTTGGCTGAGAATGTCGACCAGTGGTGCGACGACGCCAATGAGGAGCGGCGGGAGAGGGAGCGAAGGACGCTTCAGTTTCTCGGGTAACGCGACGGTGCCTCCCGCACGCGGCGGAATGGCGCACCGTCGGCGCAGGCGCAGAACACCCACCGTCAGAATCGCGAGAACTTCTGTGACGCACTACTTGGTCAAGCGGATGGAATTACTCGGCCACGAGGTTACACTCAGTTCGATCGACCGGGACGCGTAGGAGGTATTTTCAGAGTAGTCACCGACAGGATGGAATGCCAGATGAATGTCGTCATGATCATTCCGACGGGTATCGGTTGCGAGATCGGCGGGCATTGCGGAGATGGGAATGCGGCCTCGAGATTACTGGGCGCCTGCTGCGGTACGCTGATCCTGCACCCGAACGTGGTGAACGCTTCGGATTTGAACGAGATGCCTGCCAACAGCCTGTACGTAGAAGGAAGCCAACTCGACCGGTTCCTCAAGGGCGAGATCTACCTGCAACGAGTTCGTTCGAACAAGGTCCTGGTGGCCGTCAACAGGGCGGACTACCAGAGCATCAACGCCGTCTCGGCCGCCCGGGCAACACTCGGGCTCGACGCGGAAATCGTGGAACTCAAGACGCCGCTCAAGCTTATTGCCCAGATGAAGGACGGGGTGGCCACCGGCGAGGTCCTGAACTGGAGAGAGTTGGTGGACCAGGTCAAGGGGCTCGATTTCGATGCCCTGGGGCTCGCCACCCCGATCACAATCGATGCGCAGACGCTCTCGGACTATTTCAAGCACGGCGGCGTGAATCCCGTCGGCGGCGTCGAGGCGGTTGCCTCCAAGCTGATCGCCGACGCGCTGGACAAGCCCGTGGCGCACGGGCCGGTCGATTACGCGCTCAAAGGCTTCACCGAGGTTGTGGACCCGCGTATGGCGGTCGAGATCATCACCGAGAACTTCATCCACTGCCTCTTGAAGGGCCTCCACAAGGCGCCGCGCATCAGTTACAAAAGCGGCATGAGCGTCAAAGACGTAGACTGTATGGTCTCCCCGTACGGGTGTTTCGGCGTCCCGCACCAGGCGTGCCTGGATGCCCGAATCCCGGTGATTGTGGTCCGTGAGAATCGAAGTTGCCTGAACGTCCCCGAGCACCCCAAGTTCATCTATGTCGAGAACTACCTCGAGGCTGCCGGCATGCTCATGGCCATGCAGGCGGGAGTGCATCCCGCATCGGTGAGAAGGCCCCTGAAGCCGACGATCGTGAAGTAGCGCGGCCGAGTCCCGAGCGCGCGCGATTTGGACCTACTTGCGAGAAGGCCGCCGATGCGAATGCCGGGAGTGCAGTAAACCCCTCATCCCGAGGGCACCCACCCATGCCCGCGCGGAGTCAAATTCCCTATCAGCCCGCACGGCCCGCCTTGCTGGCCGTTCTGTCTGGCACGTGGACGATCTGCGTTGCCACGCCCTTGTCGTCCACGACGAACTGGTAGTAGCGGCCTCCGAGGTCGATGCGGTCGAGGTAGCCTTGAGGATTGCGGCCCAGCCTGGCGAACGAGATCACCTGGTTGCAGGCGTTGTCGTTCTCGTAGAACTTGATCTTGTTCAGGCCCAGCGACCAGATGTCGAGGAAGAAGAGCACCTCGGTAAGATTGCTGCGATAGCCCCGGTTCCATCGATCGATGGCCACTTCCAGCCGGCCTTCGGTCGAATCCCAGTACTGGTTCTTCTGCGTGGCCAGGCTCTCCTGCGGGGCGCTGTAGAACCAGTCGATGTTACCTCGCATGAACCCGAATTCGCGCCAGCCCGAGCCCGGCGGGGTGGTCCAGTATCGCACCAGTATCTTCAGGCCACCCAAAACGACCTCGTTGGGCTCGCTCAAATCCTCGGACACGATCCGCCGGACCATCACCGCCGATGCCTGTAGTGTGGCGGCGAAGATGCGGGGGGACGAGTCGAAGCTGAAGTTGTGGCGGCATGAAGGTGGGCATTGGGAGGTTGTGTCCGATTCGTTCAGTCTGGACCGGGTGCAGAAGCTGATTTCGGGGCGGACGAGCAACTTGTCGTATTTTGCGGTTTCGACGCCTGAGCCTGGGGGGGGGGTGCTGGTGGTTGCGTTAGCGGCGATGTTTCTGGGGAGGCGGCGGCGAGACTGAGCAGGTGAAGCTGAAACGGGAGGTTGAGGAACTGCGGTCGGCGGTGTTGGGCAGTGCGGGGCAAGGGGATTCGGTTGCCGATTGGGCAGAGCCAGTGCTGCGGGACCTGAAGAGGTATCGGCAGCGGGAGACGGAGCTTGGGTTTCTGGCGTATCTGGCAGAGGCGGGATTGGGGATTAAAACGGGCTGGATGGCCGGTGGTTGGATCCCTGCAAAATATTGACCCAGCTTGGTTTGGATGTATACTGGTGAATGTAGATAGCCCCGACGGGGCTTGTGGAGTTGTGGGTCTGATCCGCACGAGATGAATGGTATACATTCTGCGGCCGGACTAGCAAGAGATTGATATTCTAAGCGGGTCCGGCCGGCGGAGGAGGGCACATGTTTCGAGGGCTTTGGAAACGGTCTAAGACGACGTTTGCGCGGAGCGTTTGTTCCCACGGTAAGCTCGGGTGGGGTTTGGCGGCAGGATCGGCTGTTCGGGATGCATTGGCGGCGGGGATCTGCGCGAGGGGCGGGGGGCGGTTGATTGAGCCGATGGAATCGCGGCTGATGCTGGCGGCGGACCCGGTGATCACGGAGTTCATGGCGAACAACAAGCGTACGCTGAAGGACCGGTACGGGGACTACCCGGACTGGATCGAGATCTTCAACCCGGACAGTGCGCCAGCGAATCTGCAAGGATGGTATCTGACGAGCCAGAAGTTGGACCTGACGGCGTGGCGGTTCCCTGCGACAATGATCCCGGGGAATGGGTACCTGGTGGTCTTCGCGTCGGGTCGGGACGAGCACGTGGCGGGGCAACAGTTGCATACGAATTTTCAGTTGGACGGGGACGGGGGTTACGTGGGGCTGGTGAAGCCGGACGGGACGACGGTGGTGTCGCAGTACGATGGGTATCCGAAGCAGGTTCCGGATATTTCTTACGGGCTGACGACGGAGCAGACGACGTGGAGCATTCTGGGGGCTGGCGCGGCGGCGACGGCGACGGTGCCGACGGCGGGTTTTGCGGGGAATTGGACGGACCGGTCGTACATCGACGCGGGATGGCAGCATGGAACGACTGGGGTGGGGTTTGATGCGACGGCAGTGGCTTTGCCGCAGACGATGTTTTACGGGCAGTTTGGGACGAGCAACAAGTGGAATTTGTATGAGGTGGTGTCGGCAGCGGATACCTGGGCGAACGCGAACATCGCGGCGGCCAGCAGCGCGCGGCAAGGGATGGACGGGCATTTGGTGACGATCCACAGCGCGGCGGAGAACGCGTTTGTGCAGTCGATCATGTCGGGGGACAGTTGGATCGGGTTGACGGACAACTTGGTGTATGGGGGGACGGAGTTTGGGAACACGAGCGGGTGGGCGTTGCCGGCGGCGGGGCAGGTGCCGACGGCGAATCAGCGGGGCGAGGGGTTCGTGTGGATAGATGGTCAGGCGTTCACCTACCAGAATTGGCTGAGCGGGCAGCCGAACAACAATGGAACACAGGATTTTGTGCGGATGGCGAAGACGGACGGGTCATGGAACGATCAAAACAGCAGCCTGACGTCTCCGTACATCATTGAATACGATCTGAACCTGGCGCAGAAGCCGGCGGACCCAGCACCGGTGCCAATGCCGTACCGGTTTTCGATCGTGGAGGCGTATGGGTCGGGATCGCTGGAGAACATTGGCGCGGGCGAGGGGCTGCTTGCGAGCGGGGGGGGCACGCGGTTCAGCTATGTGCTGCCGACGATCAACTATGTGATGGCGGGCGGGAACGGGCATTTTGGAGGGGACGCGAGCTTCAAGGGCGTGAGCACGCTGGGGCAAACGGACAATTACGCGTTGCAGATCACGGCGACGCTTCGGATTCCGACGAGCGGCAGGTATACGTTTGGGATCAACAGCGACGACGGGTTCCGGCTGAAGATTGCGGGGGCGAGTTTCAGCGCGGCGTATGGCGATGGTGGTACAGTGGCGAGCGGGGAAAGCTTGAGTTTTGCGACCGGACGCGGGGCGGGGGACTCGCTTGGCGTGGCGGATCTTGCGGCGGGCGAGCACCGCATGACGCTGACGTTTTACCAGGGGGGCGGGGATGCGGCGTTGGAGTTTTTCGCGGCGGCGGGCGAGAAGACGAGCTTTGACAACGGTTTTCACCTGGTGGGCGACACGGCGAACGGTGGCTTGGCGCTGGCGGGGATCAAGGACCACATCGGGTTAAACATTCAGCCGGCGATGTACAAGCAGAACAGTTCGGCATACATCCGCGTGCCGTTTGACGTGGCTGACATCTCGAAGATCGCGCAGCTCACGCTGAACATGCAGTACGACGACGGGTTTGTGGCGTACATCAATGGGCATGAAGTGGCGAGGAGTGAGAATGCGCCGTCGGTGCTGGCGTGGAATTCGGCGGCGACCGGGGAGACTCTGGACAGCGAGGCGCTGGTGCCGGAGGGATTTGACGCTTCGAGTGGGATTCCGTACCTGGTGAACGGGACGAATGTGCTGTCGATCCAGGGGTTGAATGCGGGGAATGACAATCCGGACCTGTTCATTTTGCCGACGTTGGATGGGGGGACGGCGCCGGTGCTGATGCCGGAGGCGCGGTATTTCCTGGCGCCGACGCCGTGGAAGGTGAACAGCAGCGGGACGGCGGACCTGGGGCCGATCATCACGAACGTGACGCGGACGCCGATTCTGCCGACGGATGCGGACGATGTGTGGGTGACGGCGAAGGTGAGCAAGGCGTTGTCGTCGGTGACGGGAGCGACGCTGCATTACCGTGTGTTTGATCCGAACGCGGAGATCGAGATCAACGTGGTGATGAAGGACGACGGGCTGAGCGGGGACGGGGTGGCGGGTGATGGGGTGTATGGCGGGAAGATTCCGGCGGCGGCGGCGGGGCCGGGGCAGTTGGTGAGGTATTTTGTGACGGCGGATGACTCGACGGGTCGGCAGTCGCGGTGGCCGCTGATCCCGGCAACGGACCCTGATCCGGGGAGCACGCGGAAGTGGCCGGAGTATGAGGGGTACATGATTCCGGACCCGGCGGTGACGAGCACGATGCCGCTGTTCTACTGGTTTGTGAAGGACCCCTGGGCGGCGCAGAACCGAGGCGGAACGCGGTCGTCGATCTACTTTGACGGCGAGTTCTACGACAACGTATTCTGCCGGTTCCGCGGGGGGTATGCGACGGGCGGGACGAAATTCGACTTCAACCGGGGGTACTACTTCCGTTGGGACCCGAACCTGCCGCGTGTTTCGGAGATCAACCTGAACTACCGAGGCGGCTTGGCGCCGGATGACGCGTGGATCAGGCCGGTGATCGGTTTTGAGACGTTCCGCGATGCGGGGAGCCTGTCCTCGGCGACGTTTCCGATGCGGCTGCAGATCAACGGCGAGTACGGTAGTGTGCGGCTGTTCCAGGAGCAGCCGGACGATGAGTACCTCAAGCGGCAGGGCTTGTACGGGGATGGGGCTCTGTACAAGACGTCCGGCGGGGACAATGGAGGACCGAACAGCGTTTCAAACGCTGCAACACAATTCGTCAAGAAGAACCCGGACGACAACAACTACTCCGACCTGCAGGCCTTCTGCAACGGCATCCACCAGAGCGACGTGACGGCGAGGCAGAATTACCTGCTGGACAACTTCGACATTTCGCGGTTCCTGGATTTTCAGATCGCGACGGTTCTGACGGAATCGCTGGATGCGGCGCAGAAGAATTACTATCTGTACCAGGACACGAACAGCCCGGACAATCCGAAGGGGACGAACGAGTGGATGCTGCTGCCGTGGGACCAGCACCTGAACTTCGGGAAGAACTACGGGATCGACGACTACATGGCGGTGGACCCGCAGGCGCACCCGTTTTTTGCGGACTCGGAGCATCCGAAGATTGACGGATGGAATGCCTGGAACTACCTGATCGATACGGTGTTGGACACGCCGGTGATCAAGCAGATGTACCTGAGGCGGCTGCGGACGGTGATGGACCAGCTTCTGCAGCCCAATGACACGCCGTATGCAAATCGGTATTACGAGAACCGGCTGGACCAGCTTTACAACGTGTTGATGGGGGATGCGGCGTTCAAGGCGGAGGTAGGCGATCTGCAGTGGGCGTTTGACGACATCAAGAATCTGTTTTTGGAGAAGAAGCGGGAGCATTTTTACATAGACCACAGCGAGAACCCGTCATATCCGGATTATGCGGGGATTCCTGGGGCGCAGGCGGCGCATCCGGTGATCAACTTCGGCGCGTACGAGGTGAATCCTGCGTCGAAGAACCAGGATCAGGAGTACATTGAGCTGAAGAATCCGAACGGGTATGCGGTGGACATTTCGGATTGGCATTTGGACGGCGGGGTGGATTATCAGTTCCTGAAGGGGACGGTGATTCCGGCGAACGGGTCGATTTATGTTTCGCCGAATCCGTACGCGTTCCGGCAGCGGACGACGGGGCCGCGGGGCGGGCAGGGGTTGCTGGTGTCGGGGCCTTACAGTGAGCATTTGTCGCTGCGCGGCGAGAGGGTGCGGCTGCTGAATGCGTCGCATACGCCGGTGACGTGGTTCAGCTATGCGGCGGCGCCGACCGCAGCGCAGAATGCGCTGCGGGTAACGGAAGTGATGTACAACCCGGCGGCGGATGCGACGAAGACATATCCGGACAGCGATGATTTTGAGTTTGTCGAGTTGCAGAATATCTCGGACCAGCCGTTGAATTTGAACGGGGCGAGGTTCACGCAGGGGATCGATTTTACGTTTGGGAACGTGGAATTGCCGGCGCATGGGTACCTTGTGGTGGTGCGGAACCATGCGGCATTTGAGTGGCGGTATGGGGTGGGGACGGTGAACATTGCCGGGGAATACGGGCTGTCGGCCAAGTCGAATTTGAACAACAACGGGGATCGGATTCAACTTGTGGATGCCAATGGCGAGGTGATTCAGGATTTCTCATACGATCAGAATTGGCAATGGAGCACAGACGGGGTGGGGCGGTCGCTGGTGACCAAGGACGTGGCGGGGGATCTGGGGAACTGGAGCTTGGCGGTGGGGTGGCGGCCGAGCGCGTACAACAATGGATCGCCGGGCGTGGCCGATCCTGATCCGGTGCTGGGTGCGCCGACGGTGAACGTCGTGCACGTGGAGCCGGAGACGCGGCCGAACGCGGTGGATTCGATGACGATCGTGTTCAGCGAGCCGGTGAACGGGTTTGTGATCTTGGACTTGAAGTTGACGCTGGACCTGGGCACGACGAACTTGCTGACGGGTGCGCAGACGCTGACGAAACATGACGATGTGACGTGGCTTTTGAACGGGTTGACTGGGATAACGGCTGCAGCGGGGCATTATGTGCTGACGCTGACGGCGACGGGGTCGAGCATTGTCGACTTGGATGGCGGTGCGCTTGCGGCGGGGGACAATGAAGGTTTCATGGTTGATCCGGCGGTGCCGAAGGTGTCGATCACGCCGGTGAGTCCCGATCCGCGGATGACGCCGGTGAGTTCGATCACGTTTGTGTTTACCAAGCCGGTGATGGGGTTTGATCTGGGCGATCTGCGGCTGACGCGGGATGGGGTCGAACTGCTGCTGACGGCGGCTCAGACGCTGACGACGAGCGATAAGATGACGTGGGTACTGGGTGGGCTGTCGGGATTAACTACGCCGTACGGCGAGTATGTTCTGTCGCTCGATCCGAACGGGTCGGGGATTACGGACCTGACGGGGACGAAACATCTGGTGGGCAAGGCGATCGAGACGTTCATCGTGGGGTTGACGGGACCGACGGTGAGCATTGGGGCTGTGACGCCTGATCCGCGAGCGACCTCGGTGGGGTCGATCAATATCGTGTTCAGCACCGAAGTGATAGGGTTCTCGATGGCGAACTTGACGCTGGTGCTCGGGAGCGGGTCGAACCTGCTGCCGGGCGCGGCGACGCTGACGAAGGGGGCGGACGGCAAGACTTGGACGCTTGGCAACCTGGATGGGCTGACGAGCGCGGACGGAAGCTACACGCTGACGTTGAGCGCGGCGGGGGTGACGGATCTGGCGGGCAGAGCGCTGATGGGCGGGGCGAGCGAGAGCTTTGTGGTGGATGCGA
>JAPLNB010000163.1 GCA_026693085.1 Planctomycetota bacterium
GAGTGAGGGGGAGGTCGGCGGAAGAGGCGACCCCGCAATTCGGGGGGAGAGAGTCTTTTTGGCGGGTCTTCAGCGGAGCCGACGTGGTTGGTTGATCGAATCCTGTCCCGTTTGTTTTCGGTCCCGGGCGATCAAGAACGCACCTGGTCCGCTTTCCTGGCTCACAATAAGTAAGCCTGACCCCCTCGTATTGACTTTCCGCCTCTTAGCCTTCCCCTAGAGGCAGCCCAAACAATGACTCCCGTCCCCTTATCCAGTCTCCTTATCCAGTCTCCCGTCCCCTTATCCAGTCTTATCCAGTCGTCCCCTTATCCAGTCTCTTTCCGCGTTCTTTTCGCTTTGGGTACGGCCGACGGCTTCATTGTGGAGCGAGAGCTTTGGTCAAGGCACTGTAATACCGTTAGCGCTGAATTCCACCCAATCCTAGTGAAGAAGGCTTCTTGAGAAAACTTGTCATTGAGACAATCCAAAAAGGAGTCGATCCAGCGGTAGTAGTCCCAGCCTGTTGCTCGAATGAGCGATCCATGCCCAAACGAAACGGAAATGCGGATTTGGATGTCGAATACACCGAAAGATAAAATCTCCTGCAAGCATTCCTGTTTGATTTGTAAATAACGCTCCAGGAATTCGCTCGGGAGCACCGTGGACATACCGTCGAATTGAATGCCAAAGCGGAGCGTGAATCGGTTGGTCTTGACCTGGATCTCCCCACTGGAGAGCCTGCTGACAGTCGCATCAGCCGGAAGTGTAAGGTCAAATCGTTTGTAGATTAGGCCATCTGCCCATACAGCTACCGGCTCTGTTTCGACATTGGCCTCGGTACCGGCCATCTGAGCTTGGGGGCCCTCAGGTTGTTGGTTCTCCAAAAACTTGGCGCGGTCATCCATGGGACGGGAGAATAGCTCCATGAAGCGATTGCTCAAGAGGACGGCGGGTATGTCATTGCGCTCCAGCACACGTAGTCTATGCTTGCTAAAGCGGTCATCATTAAAGTAGTCCGTAAGGTGCGTTGATAGCTCCTCCAAGATGCAGTACTCAGTAGCTTCGCGGATCAGAGCATAAGACTGCGGATAGGGCTGGTTACCGCAGTTGAATTTCTCAGTAGCTTCGCGGATCAGAGCATAAGACTGCGGATAGGGCTGGTTACCGCATTTGAATTTGGGAGGGTTTGACTGCAATGGCTCTTTTCGCCAGAGATGTTCCAGCGCAGCGTTCTCGTGGAAAGCAGCTTCCAGATACTCTTGAAGTTCCACTGCAAAATGATATCGCTCTACTGGAAGGACGCGATTCTCCTGGCGATGCCAGAGGATGAACCCTGCAATCTGGGCTGTGCGTTGTCGGCGGCCAAAGAGTCGGAGGAAAATGTACAAAACCGCGATGGTAATCACCGCGAATCCACCAACACCCAGCACATGGTCGCGAAATCGCTCCAGCACGGTGCGCACGGTGTGGCCGGATGTTGAGACGGGGGGAAGAACGGCAGCCAGATAGGCAGCGATCAAATTGACGCCAAGGGCCAATACAACAGCCACCAGAAGGACTTCGATAAAGCTCGATCGCCCCTTCAGCATTTCACTGAGAAACTGATAGCTAGATTCCTTGTTACGTCGTTTCATTTTGGGAGGCGCCCATTCAGATCATCGTACCACAAAGAAAGCCAGCCGAAACCTCGCGCAGACGCATCGGGTAAGCGCCCCATCAGGGCGTCAGCTGCATCCCATCGAGTTGCCGCAATTGAGGCATTTGTAGGAGACTGATAGGAAATTTGATTCCGCGGGGGCGTGGTTGCATGGGCTGGGGGTGAGGGGCTAGGGGAGAGGGGGAGTTTTGGGCGTCCATCCTTCACCGTCCTTGACCTCAACGAGACCCAGTCCCGCCGCCGAAGGCATGCGCCTGGCCCAGTTTCGCCGGATTTGGCGGCTCTTGATCGGCCCGGGGAACGTCCCTGAGCATTCCAAGCGCAGTATACCCCCAGGCTCGGTGGCGACAACAGCCGAGTTGCGATGATTGTTGATGTTGCGGCTCACGGCTCCCAGGGCAGGTCGGGCTGCTCGATACGCTGGCGATGGGCGTGTTCGAGGAATTCCGGATCAGGCTCGACGCTGAAGCCGGGGTCGCCCTGCGGGACCAAGCCGAGAGGCCGCGATGGAGGCGAGGGCCGTACCCGATTCAACGGTCTCATACGATTGTGCAGACCGCCACGAATCGCATCATGCAGACCCTCATCGATCACTCAAACAACGGTGATGTGGTCAAGGCTCGGTGGACCCAGCGAAAGATGAGGGTGTACGCCGGTGGTCTTGTATCACGATCGGCCTCGGACACAATATCACCGGGCAGGGGCCAGGAGGCTGTATGATCAAAGTCGGTGTGATTGGGCTGGGGATGATGGGGTTGACGCACCTCGATGCTTACGGCAAGCGGGGTGATGTGAAGGTGCTGGCGATCAGCGACAAGCTGACCGATCGCCTGGAAGGCAAAACCAAGGCGGCGGGGAACGTCGAGGGGCAGGCGCAGGGCGGGTTCGATTTCGCATCAGTTCGGAAATACATCGAGGGGATGGAACTGATCCGCGACCCGCGGATCGACCTGGTGGACATCTGCCTCCCGACGCCGATGCATCTGGAGTTCGCGCTGGCGGCGCTGGCGGCCGGAAAGCATGTGATGGTGGAGAAGCCTTTGTGCCGGACGGCGGCGGACGCCCAGAAGCTCGCCGACGCCGCCGACAACGCCAACGGCCTCTCGATGGTCGGGATGTGCATGCGGTTCTGGCCGGGGTGGACTTGGCTGAAGCGCGCGGTTGCGCAGCAGACCTACGGGAAGGTTCTGGCAGCGCAGTTCCGGCGGGTGTGCAATCATCCCGGCGGAGGCTTCTACAGCAACGGCGAGCTGTGCGGCGGGGGGATCCTCGACCTGCACATCCACGATACCGACTTCGTGCAATACCTCTTTGGCATGCCCAGGTCGGTCTACAGCGCCGGGTACAGCAAGGTGACCAGCGAGATTGACCATGTGCTTACCCTTTACCAATACGACGATGTGCCGATGGTCGTGGCGGAGGGTGGCTGGGCGATGGCGGACGGGTTCGGATTCAGCATGCACTATGCGGTGAACTTCGAGCGAGCGACGGCGGTGTTTGATTTCCCGGCCGCCAATCCGCTGATGCTCTATGAGCCGCGGAAGCCGCCGCAGCCGGTCGAGTTGGAGGGGGGCATGGGGTATGACCATGAGATCGCGTATTTTCTGGATTGCATACGCGAAGGGCGGCCCCCACAGACCGTCACCTTCAGGGATGCGGTAAGCTGCCTGAAGATCGTGGAGGCCGAGAGCATGAGCGCCAAGACGGGAAAGGCGATTGCGTTGACGACCCGTTAAGCGAAGCATGAGCGCATCCGTCGCCGACAGTGACGGATGGGGTATCGGACACCTATGGATCTGCACCAGCGACCTGTCGTGATCGGCATAGCGGGATTGGGGGGATATGCGGCGTGCGCGCGTCGGGAGGTTTTCGAGGCAATGAAGCGGCCGCAGCCGCCGGTGAAGCTGGCGGCCGTGTGCGAGCCAGATCTGGAGGGGCACGCGGATGCGGTGGACGAGCTGCGGGGATTGGGGATTCACGTTTGCAAGTCATACAAGGAGATGCTCAAGGGCAAGATCGAGGCGGTCTGGCTGCCGGTGCCCATCGAACTGCATCGGCCGATGACCACGCAGGCATTGGCGGCCGGGAAGGCCGTGCTCTGCGAGAAGCCGCCCGCCGGGGCGGTCGACGATCTCCAGGCGATGATCGCGGCGAGGGATCGCGCGAAGCTGCCGTGCGTCGTCGGATACCAGGACATTTACCATCCGGCAACCATGCTGCTGAAACAATGCATCCTAAATGGGCAGATCGGGCAGGTGAAGTCCGCATCGGTGATGGCGTGTTGGCCGCGGGATGACCGCTATTGGGGTCGGAACAAATGGGCCGGTCGCATTCGGCGGAACGGAATCTGGGTGTTGGACAGCCCCGCCAACAATGCGCTGTCGCATTACATTAACCTCACCTTGTTCCTGCTCGGTCCGGAGCCGCATGTGCCAGCCGTGCCCGAGCTGGTGGAAGCGGAGTTGTACCGCGCCAGGCCCATCGAGAACTACGATACCGTGAGCATGCGGGTGACGCTCAAGGGGGGGGTGGCGGTCCTGTCCCTGCTCACGCACGCCTGCACGCAGACGGTGGACCCGGTCGTCCAGATCACCGGCGACTGCGGGATGATCCGCGCGTATGCGTCGGATCATGCGGAGATCACGACCTGCAGAGGAACGCACACGGTTTCGCTCCTGGGGGGGCGGCAGCACATGATCGAACGCTTTGCCAAGCTCGTGCGTAGAGAGCCGGATGATCGCGCCGTGGCGACACTGGAGTCGGCACGGCCACACCTGATGGTGATCAACGGGGCCTCTGAGGCCACGGCGGTGTGCGACGTGCCGAAGGAGCATGTCGAGAGTGTGCCGCTGGAGCATGGATCGCTCGTGCATGCGGCCGTCGGAGTTGAGGAGGCGTTTGTGAAGGCGGCCAGGGAGGGAAGGATGCTCCACGAGTCCGGGCGAGTGCCCTGGTCCAGCCCGGGCGGGCGCCGGGACCTGAACGGGTTCCGGAGGTTCAACGGGCCGATGACCGCATGAGCCAGAGCGGGTATACCAAGAGCGGCCAGTCCGCCCCCGCCCATTCGAAAATCGAAGATCAAGGACCCCCTGACCTCCTGCCAAGCCCAAGACCACTCAAAAAAAATCAGGGGGTCCATAGGGGGTCTGGCGGGTGGTTTGAGGGGGGGGTAATGGGTGGTTTGAGGGGAGGATACGGGTGGTTTCCGGGGGGGGCAAATGTCCAACACGCACTCCAACATCCGCTCCGCTGGCGTGTACATCTACAAGGAGACTCACCACTATGGATCAGCAAATCCGATCGATCACGCGTCGCAACGTCATCCACTGGGCCTTCCAAACCAAGCTCGTCTAACGCAACAACTGGTATATACAGGAAATGGAGCAACCCATGAACCCGAACACTTCGAGACGTCAATTTCTGACCGCCGCGGCTGCTGTGACTGCGGCGGCTGCGACGGGGATCAATCCGGTCTTGGCCGCCGACCGCAAGCCTGTGGTCGTCGTCTGGGCGGAAGGCACCGCGCCCAAGAAAGTCTATCCAAACGAGATCAACGGCGCGATCGCCGAGGCGCTCAAGACGGACCTGGATGGATGGGAAGTGGTCGTCGCCAACCTGAAGGACGGCGAGCAGGGGCTGGCTGATGAATTGCTGAACCGCTGCGACGTGCTGATCTGGTGGGGCCACCAGAAGCATGGCGAGGTGAAGGACGCGTTGGTCGGCAAGATCGTGAAACGGGTGAAGGAAGACGGCATGGGCTTTATCTCGCTGCACTCCTCGCACTTTGCCAAGCCGAACCTCAAGCTCATGGGCACTCGGTGCTCGTGGGGCGCGTACCTTGGGGACTCGGTGAAGCTGAACATCCGTGTGAAGGATTCGTCGCACCCGATCGCCAAGGGCGTCTCCGACTTCACGATCGACCACCACGAGCGATACAGCGATCCGTACGCGGTTCCCAAGGCCGACAGCGTCGTCTTTGATGGCGTCGCCACGATGGCGGATGGCAAGACCGATACATCACAGATCGGGTTTGCCTGGAAGGTCGGCAATGGCAAGTTTTTCTACTTCCAGGCCGGCCACGAGACCGATCCGGTCTTCGCCGATGCCAACATCCGCAAGATCATGGCCAACGCCGTCCGATGGGCCGCGCCCAGCAAATGAATGACCTTTCTCCTCAAGGCAACACGCGCCGGTTCACAGGCAATCGGCGTGTGTTGTTGTATCGCACTATTGCTATTTCATTTCGTTCCGGATTCGTTGCTCGTCAGGATGCTCGCGGTTATAGTGAATATGTGGGTCAGAGCCACCGTGGTCGCGTTGGCGCATCTTGACTCGCCGGGTGAGACTACGTGAGATTCATTTGCGTGGTTCCTGATCCATGCGGAGCGACGTCGTTGCTTGCTGCAGATGGTTAGAGGAGGAAAGAATGGCAGAACTTGCTTCCACCCAGGAATCCATCTTGGGCCCTGATCTTCACATCAAGGGCACAATCACTTTCGAGAAATCGGTCCGCATTCATGGCCACGTCGAGGGCGCCATCAACGGCCCCGGCCGCGTGCATGTTGCTCGCGACGGTAGAATCACCGGTGACGTCGAGGCCACGGAAGTCGTCATCGAAGGCAATATCAACGGCGACATCGTTGCCGCTGACCGTGTCGAGTTGAAACCCACCGGCCATTACCAGGGCGACCTGCGGGCAGCGAAGCTGGCGATCGATGCTGGCGCGAGCTTCACTGGACACGTGACGGTGGGCGCTGACGCCGCGAAAGAGCGCGCAGCCAAACCGGCCAATGCTCCCCGCGCCGGCCAGGTGACGGCCAAGGCCGGGTAGGGGGGTGGCGTGCCGCATCACGCCCGCCGGCAGGGTGTGCATCGGCATACCGAGTTGTTGAGAAGCGCCATCATGCCGCGTTCCACCCCAGCCAACGCGCCGGTTTTGCGTACGATCGTGTGCATCTACTGCCGCAAGCCGCAGCAGGTGGGTTCAACCGCCATGAGCCTTCCGTGCCGGTTCTGCCACAAGGCGTTGAATCTCGAGGACATCGTGATCACGGGTTACGCGGCGAAGCGCGTCATCGAAACCTGCGGCTCGATCACGATCGAGCCCAAAGGCGATGTCACGGTGAATTCGCTCACCTGTGCCGGCCTTGTGGTGGTGGGCAAGCTCAAAGGCAACGTGATCAGTCTTGGGGCGGTGAGCATGGGTGCGACGGCGATCGTTCGCGGCGACGTGACGGCACCTGCACTGAGCATTGCGCCCGGTGCGCGCCTGTTAGGCCGGTATGTGGTGTCGGGAGTGATGCTGCCTGAAGTGCCGCCGGCGCCGGCTGCGGCGAGAAAGAGCAAGCCCGCGAGATGATCGTTCTCGGGGGCCTGGTTGTTGGTGAGATGGGTTGCCGATCCTACAGGCTCCAGCCTTGGCGGTAGGGGGGGTTGACGAACTTGTCGGCTTCGGGGCAGTTGGGGAACTTCATGTTGATCGGGTCCCATTCGAGCTTCTCGTTGGCGCGGATGGCGATGTTGCCGAGGAGAATGACTTCGGCCAGGTGGGCGGCGTGGTCGACAAAGTTGGAGCCTGCGGGTTTGCCGCCCTTGCAGGCGTCGATCCATTCCTTGTAGTGGCCGGGGGAGCGTTCGAGTTTCTTGGGGGGTCTGCCGAACTCCTGGGCGCGTTTTTCGGGGATGGGGCGGTGGTCGAGCATGATGCCTTTGTCGCCGACGTACATGCTGCCGTCGTCCATGGCGAAGCGGCGGCCGGGTTCGAGGGCGTCGGGGCGCGGGGGTTTCATTCCGCCGTCGTACCAGATGATGTCAACGGGGCCGTGGGTATCGCTGGGCTCGAAGTGGAAGCGGGTGATGGAGGCGAGGGGGGCGGTTTCGTTGCTGATCTCGTCGCCGAGCTGCCAGTTGGTGGAGGAGGCCTCGATGGTCTTGGGGTGGCCGAGCTTCAGGCACTTGAAGATGGCGGAGAGTTGGTGGCAGCCGATGTCGCCGAGTACGCCGGTGCCAAAATCCCACCAGCCGCGCCAAGCGAAGGGGAGGTAGCAGGGGTGGTAGGGTCGCATGGGGGACGGGCCGACCCAGAGGTCCCAATTGAGTCCGGCGGGCATTTTCGGGGTGTCTTTTGGGCGGGCGATGCCGCGTGGGGAGATGTCGGGCTTGCGATTGGACCAGGAGTGGATTTCGCGGAGGTTGCCGATGGCACCGGCCATGATGAATTCCTGAAGGACGCGTGCTTCTTCGGAGGCTTGGCCCTGGTTGCCCATCTGGGTGGCGACTTTCATCTCCTTGGCGACCTTGCCGATCATGCGGGCTTCGTAGACGGAGTGGGTGAGGGGTTTCTGGCAGAAGACGTGCTTTCCGAGCTTCATGGCCATCATGGTGACGACGGCGTGGTTGTGATCGGGTGTGGCGATGGTGACGGCGTCGATGTCCTTCTGGGTTTCGAGCATCTTGCGGAAATCGGCGTACATTTTGGCCTTTGGGAAGGCCTTGACGACGTTGCCGGCGTGGCCTTCGACGACATCGCAGACGGCGACGATGTTTTCGGTTTGGCCGACCTGTCGGATATCGCCGGAGCCCATGCCGCCGACGCCGACGGCGGCGACGTTGAGTTTTTCGGAGGGGGGAATTTGGCCTTGACCGAGGACGTGTCGCGGGACGATGGTGAAAGCTGCCGCCGCGGTTGCGCCGGCCACGAAATGCCGCCGAGTCATGTCAATGTTCTTCTTCATTGCGAAGTCTCCTGAACGAAGGTTCTGATATGGCGAAGCAGTGTACGGATTGGGCGGGCTGCTTGCCATTCACAGTACATTACCTGTGTTGGGGATGGGTCGTTGTTCTGGTATCTGGGGAGTTGAGTCTGGGGAAAAAGAAGTCCGCACCGCAGGGCGCCGTTCCTGAAGAGCGGGCGCATCGCGATCCGGACGTGGTAATGAGGTCGAGGCTAAATTTGCGAGCTGGCTGCGGGTTTCAGGACGAGGTTGATGATGAGGCTGGGGTTGGTGTCTTTGTAAGTGGCGTCGGCGCCGAGCTTCTGCCAGCCGGGGCTCTTGCCGAAATTACCCCAGCCGGTGCCCATGGCGGCTTCGTCTTCGAAGCCGAGCATGTAGGTGACGTTGGGGAAGTGTGCGCCGGCGAGTGCGCGGCCGCCGAAGACTGGGGGCATGCCGCAGTCGCGGAAGACCTTGATTTCGCCGCCTTCGCTGAACATCTGCATTTTGCGATAGGCCTTGGCGTCATTGTGGGCTTGGTACGTGCGAAGCTGCATGACGCGGGAGGGGGCCTTGGTGGGGATTTCGACCTTGGGGAGGGCGTCGAAGCTGATCATGACGGAGGTTTCGCAACCGGCGTAGGCGGGGTCCTTGCGGGGTGCGTCGAGGATTTCGGGGGCGGCCTTCTGGTAGGCCTCGTCGGCGGCGAGCTTATCGGCGAGGGTTACGAAAGACTCGGCGGAGTTGTGTGGAAGCAGGAGATAGAGGTGAGTGCCGTCGGCCTTGAGGTTGGCCTTGGGGAGGTCGCCCTTGATGGCCTGGAAAACGCCGACGGGGGTTACGCCGGCACGGTTGAGTGCGGGCACCATGGCTTTGGCGACAAAGTCTGCAAATGCCTTCTGTTTCTCTTCAGATGCGAAGGTGTAGAGGCGAAGCTCGATGGTTTGTTTTGCTGCGTGTTCCGCCGCGTGGGTGACGCTGGAACCGACCACTGCGAGCCCCGCCGCCGCCGCCGCACCCAGGAATTCTCTTCGTTTCATGCCGGTGATCTCCTTTCGAGTTTTGTTGACGCTGGTAGTTTACGCAAATGTCATCTGTTTAATAGTTACCGTCATCGGCAATTATGGTTGAGCATTGAAAATCAGCGGTGGTTGATTGACAATGGCGTGGCGCGGTTGAGATAGGGGTGGGACCGAGGAAAAGGAGCAAACGTGGCGATGGGAGCAAAGGTTTCGCGGCGGAGGTTTTTGAGGGCTTCTTTGGTCGGCGCCGGGGCAGCGGGGGTGGGGCCGAGCATTATCCCGGCGTCGGCGTTGGGGCAGACGACAACGCCGCCGTCGGAGCGCATTACGATGGGGTTCATCGGGACGGGTGGGCAGGGGAATCAGCATATTGCGGGTGGGCCGTGGACGACGTCGGCGGGTTTTCTGGGGCGAGATGATGCGCACATCGTGGCGATCTGCGATGTGGAGCAGGAACGATTGCAGAGGACGAAGCAGCGGATTGAGGATGCCTACGCGGGGAAGCTCGGGCAGGGGACGTACAACGGGTGCGGTACGTACAAGGATTTTCGGGAGCTGTTGGCGCGGAAGGATGTTGATGCGGTGCTGATTGCGTCGCCGGATCATTGGCATGCGCTGATGTCGATTGCGGCGATGAAGGCGGGGAAGGACGTTTACTGTGAGAAGCCGATTTCGCTGACGATTGGGGAAGTGCGGGAGATGGTGAATGTTTCGCGGCGATACTCGCGTATTCTGCAGGCGGGGACGCAGCAGCGGTCGTCTGGGGCGTTTCGGTATGCGTGCGAGCTGGTTCGCAATGGGCGGATTGGGAAGTTGCTTCGGGCGCATGTGAACGTTGGGGGGACGTCGGCGTGCTTTGATGCGCCGGTGCAGCCGGTGCCGGTGGGGTTCGATTGGGACCTGTGGCTGGGGCCAGCTCCGTGGCGGCCGTACAGCCCGACGATTCATCGCGGGTGGATGGCGCATCGGGATTACTCGGGGGGCGAGATGACGAACTGGGGTGCGCATCATTTTGACATTGCGCAGTGGGGTGTCGGCGGCGACGAGACTGGGCCGGCGGAGATCGATCCGCCGGATGGCAAGGAGCACAAGCTGCTGACGTACCGATACGCGAACGGCGTGGAGATTGTGCACGGGGGGCATCCGCTGTCTGGGGTGACGTTCGTGGGCACGGAGGGGATCGTGAACACGGATCGGTGGTACTGCAAGAGCGAACCCGTTGCGATTGCAAAGAAGCCGATCGGGCCGAACGATCTGCACCTTTACGTCAGTCACAATCACCATGACAATTTCCTTGATGGAGTGCGGACGCGGAAGTTGCCGGTGGCGGATATTGGTGTGATCGCGCGGTCGATTACGGTATGTCATCTGGGCAACCTGGCGTATTGGCTGAACCGGCCATTGAAGTGGGACCCGGTGAAAGAGCAGTTCATCAACGACGCCGAGGCGGATCGGTGGCTCGATCGGCCGAAGCGATCGCCGTGGCGGCTGTGAATGGAGGGGCGTCATTTTTGCAGGAACCTTTGGGGGCAGGGTGCGTCCAATGGGGCCGAAGAGGCTCGCCCTGATCGCGTGCATTGCTGGATGCGTCAGGTGCATCGGACAACACAGAAGGAGTCTTTTATGCGGACAATTGAATGTCTGCGGCGGATTGGTTTTCTTGCCGCGGTGATTGCCATTGCGGGAGGTGTGGATGCGCGGATCAAGCTGATTACGCTGCCGCCGCGGGAGCGGGTGGAGATCCAACTTGATCATCCGAATGCGACGCTGGTTGAGGAGGAGCGGATTGTGCCGCTGGTGAAGGGGGAGAACCAGGTTGATTTCTCGTGGGCGAATACGCAGATCGATCCGGAGACAATCGTCTTCCGGGTGATTGCGCCGGTGGGCGAGAAGAAGATCGACGTGAAGGTGTTGTCGGTGAGCTATCCGCCGAACGAGGCGGCGCTGGTGTGGTCGGTTGGTTCGAGCGATTCGGGGTCGGCGCGGGTGCGGATCAGCTACATCCTGGGGAATCTGTCCAAGAGCTTCAATTACCGCGCGGTTGCTTCGCGGGACGAGGCGAGCCTCATACTTTCGCAGTACATTCGGCTGCAGAACTTCGCCAATGAGGAGTTCGGGAACACGAGCCTCTGGGCGGGGTTTGGGCAGGAGTTTCACAAGCCGGTCGGATTGAATGAGACGAAAGAGATGCTGATGGGGAAGTTCGAGAAGGTGCCGATACGCAAGACGTATACGGCGTCGGTGCAGGAGTTCGGGTACCTGGACCAGCCACAGAACAAGCTGCGGATTCCGATGCATTATGTGCTGAAGAATGACAAGGCGAACAACCTGGGGGCGGCGCCGCTGCCGTATGGCAAGGTGCGAATCTTCATTGAGGGCGGCGAGAAGAGCAAGGAAGCCTCGACGTTTCTGGGCGAGGATTGGGGCAAGTTCACGCCGATCGATGACGAGATGAAGCTGTACCTGGGGGTGGCGCAGGACATCGTGGTCAAGCGGACGATTGACCGGAATGAGAACCAGCGAGTGGCCGGGAATCTGTTCAACCAGACGGTGGTCATCAAGTACGAGATCGAGAACTTCAAGGACCAGGCAGTGACGCTGGCCATTGCCGAGAGTCTGCGGCAGATCCGGAACGAGGCTTTGGGGCGAGATACGGGGCGCGATGTCGAGTGGGAACTGGGCAAGGAGACTACGTTTTCCGGGGGGCCGGACAAGGAGAAGAGCACGTTCGACCAGCTCGTCTTCCACGTCAAGCTACCGGCCCGGGGCGCTGATGGCAAGGCGGAGAAGAGCATCCAGAAGCTCCAGGTCATCCTGAAGAACGAGTGGTAAACAGCCGCCGAGGGTTACACCATGAAGCCCCAACTCACTATTTGCCTTGCTTTGGCGTTTTCGACCGTTGCCTGGGCGCGGAATGTGGATCTATCGACGGTTCCGAAGCGAAACACGGTTCAGTTGACGATCTACAACAGCGAGGACTTGACGCTGGTTCGGGAGACGCGGACGGTGACGTTCAAGAAGGGGGCGAATCCGCTGCAGTTTTCGTGGGCGAATACGCTGATCGATCCGACGAGCGTGGAGCTGAAGTTCCTGACGAATGCGGAGAAGCTGGACGTGTTGGACACGACGTTTCCGCACGACAAGCCGCAGATGCTGTATTGGAACGTGCAGAGCGAGCTGGACGGGGAAGCGACGATCCAGATCACGTATTTCACGAGCGGGATCACGTGGAAGGCGGATTACGTTGCGATTGCGGACAAGGACGAGCAGCGGATGAATCTGGAGAGTTTTGTGCGGGTGTTCAACAACTCCGGGGAGGAGTATGAGGATGCGCAGGTTCGGCTGGTGGTGGGGACGATCAACCTGGTGGAGAAGATCGCACAACTGGCGCGTATCCCGGCGAAGGACGTCGATAAGCTGGGCGAACTGGTCAAGGGGGAGTTGCGGCAGCGGGCGTTCAAGGACAGCGTTGAATTGGCGGGTAGACCGGGTGGCATGGGTGGGGGCGGCGCATACGGCGCCGCTGCGCGCAAGGCCAAGGAGGTTATCAAGGAGGGGTTGAGCGAGTACTTCATCTACACGATCGAGGGGACGGAGACGATTCCAAACCAGTGGTCGAAACGGTTGCGGAGCTTTGATGCGGCGGCGGCGCCGTTCAAGGTTCAGTACCGTTATCGGCCGCGGGAGTACGGTGAGCAACTCGTCCGGATGTACCTATTGACGAACGACAAGGAGTCGAAGCTGGGGACGACGCCGCTGCCGGATGGGATCGTCAGAGTGTTCCGCGACAACGGACGGGATGGTTTGTCGTTTCTCGCTGCCCAGTCGCTGAAGTACATTGCGATCGGCGACAAGATCGAAGTGAATCTGGGTGTCGATCCGAACGTCATTTTCGAGTTGATCAAGCTGCGGGCGGAGCGTGACAACATCTGGCTGCAAGTCAATGGCGCGGATGTATTCCGGCAGGTCGGTGGGGGGGTGGAGATCGACGTCAATTCGTCAGTGGTGGGCTGGGACGATCACGAGGTGTACACGCAGCGAATCCGCAATTACACGCCAAAGGCGATTGAGATGGAGATCCGCCGAACGTTCGCCGGGCACGTGGTTTTCCGGAGCGAGTTGAACCCGGTGCTGCACGACTTCCAAACGGTGCAGTTTAGCAGGACGGTGGAGCCGGCGAAGAAGGCGGATCTGTTGTTCGAGATCGTTCGTCACCAGGGCCGCAACGCCAAGCAGAACAACGTTACGCTGGAGAAGGCGGAGATCAGGCCGTGATTGGTTCTGTGGCGCCATGACGAGGGCGGCGTCCCGCAGGGCTGTCGCGGAAACCTTCGCGCACTGCTATGATCTGTTGATGGCACGGCTGAACACAACGACATATTTAGATATTGAGTCTGAAATCCGGACATTTGGCCTGGACCTCTGGAAGCGCATTGCGGACGAGGTTCCTGGGCTGTTCAACAAGAGCTACTGGCAGGGGCTGATTCTCGACTGGGCGATGCGCGACCCATCGTTCAAGATCGACATGTTCCGGCTGGTGGACGTCTTGCCATCGCTGTCGTCAACGGAGCAGGTTTCCCAGCATGTGCGAGAGCTTTTGCTGCGCGATGGGCGCGAGCTGCCGGGCATCCTGTCGGCGGCAGTGAAACTGGCGTCTGGGGGGTTTGCTTCGGGGATCGCGGCGAGGAGCCTTCGTTCGAATGTGCTCGGCCTGGCTGAGCGATTCATCATTGGCAAGGACGCGAGCGAGGCGATTGGGGCGCTGGGGAAACTGCGCAAAGAGGGGTTTGCGTTTACGGTGGATCTGCTTGGCGAAGCGACGGTGAGCGACGGCGAGGCAACGATGTATCAGAACCGTTACCTCGACCTGATCGACCGGCTGAGCGAGGAGGTTGCGAACTGGCCTGGGGATGATTCGCTGGACCGGAACCATGTGGGGCCGATCCCGCGTGCGAATGTATCGGTGAAGGTGTCGGCGATGGCGGCGTTTCTGGACGCGGTGGACCCCGTGGGCAGCGTTGAGCGGCTGCGGCAAATCGTGCTGCCGCTGGTGCATCGTGCGAGGGAGAGGAACGTTGCGATCAACCTGGACCTGGAGCAATGGTCGATTCATGGGATTACTTTCGATCTGTTCGAGTCGATTGCGATGGAGCCTGGGCTGCGCGATTGGCCGCACGTGGGGGTGGTGGTGCAGGCGTATCTCAAGGACAGCCGAGCGGACATCGAGCGATTGATTGGTCTGGCGAGGCGGCGCAACTGTCCGTTGGCAGTGCGCCTGGTGAAAGGCGCGTATTGGGAATACGAAGTGGCCCAGTCGCAGCAGTCTGGGTATGCGTGCCCGGTTTTCATTGACAAGGCCGCGACGGACGCGCAATACGAATCGCTGACTGCATTGATCTTGGAGAATATCAACGAGCTGCATCCGGCGTTTGCGAGTCATAACCTGCGGTCGCTGACCCATGCGATCGTGCTGGCTCGGCAGAAGAAGATCCCGTCGGCCGCCATTGAGCTGCAGATGCTGTACGGGATGGCCGAGCCGGAGCGGAAGGCGTTTCGGTCGACCGGGCATCGGGTGCGGATCTATTGCCCGGTGGGTGAGCAGTTGCCGGGTGTGGCGTATTTGGTGCGGCGACTGCTGGAGAACACGTCGAACAGCGGTTTTCTCCGGCTCAGCCACCACGAACACGTGGATATGCAGTCATTGATGAAGGCTCCCGAGCCCGGTCCGGCGCAAGCGGCCAAGAAGCTGTTGCTCAGCGGCGATCCGAGTACGGCGTATGAGTGTTGTGCCCTGACGGATTTCACGGACGCGGCGGCGCTGGGATCGTTGACGGCTGCGGTGGCGAGAGTGCGGGAATCGTTGCCGCTCGTGGTGCCGGTGGTGGTGGATGGCAGAGACCGCGCGACGGGCGGATCGATTGATCGGTCGTGTCCCAGCGATCCGTCGGTGATCGTGTCGCGAGTGACGATGGCGACGGCTGAGGAGGCGGATCGCGCGGCGACCGTGGCGTATGGGGCATTTCCTGCGTGGCGGGATTTGCCTGTGCGTGAGCGGGCAATATTGCTGGATCGGCTGGGTGATTTGCTTGAGCAGGATCGTCACGAATTGGCTGCGCTGCAGGTGTGGGAGGTTGCCAAGCCGTTCCGCGAATCGGATGCGGATGTCGCGGAGGCCATCGACTTCTGCCGCTACTATGCGCGGCAGGCGATGATCGAGTTGTCTCCGCGAAAGACAATGTGTGTGACGGGCGCGGCGGCGCTTGTGGCAGGGAACCCGGTGATTTTGAAGCCGTCGGGGCTGTCGAGCGCAGTTGCATATTCGTTGTATCAGCGGATGATGCGGGCGGGTTTTTCGCCGCAGGTTGTGCAGTTAATTCCGGGGTCTGGGCAATCGGTGGGGATGCGGCTGGTGGAACATCCGCTGGTTGCACAGATTGCGTTTACGGGCAGCAAAGAGGTGGGCCTTTCGATTATTGAACGGGCCGCCAAGACGGTTGCTGGCCAGCCGCAGGTTCGACGAGTGGTCTGCGAAATGGGCGGAAAGAACGCGATTATCGTTGATGACGACGCCGACCTCGATGAAGCGGTGGCCGGGGTGATGAAAAGCGTGTTTGGTTTTGCGGGGCAGAAATGTTCGGCGTGCTCGCGTGTCGTGGTGGTGGGCGGCGCGTATGAGGCGTTTGTCAGGCGCCTGACGGAGGCGTGCCGGAGCATGATCGTCGGGGCGGCGAATGAGCCGTCGTGCCAATTGCCGCCCGTGGCCGACCCTGCGGCGCAGCAGCGACTGCTTCGGCTGATTTCGGATCCGCCTGCCGGTGCTACAGTGTTGTTCAAGGGCCAGACGCCGGCCATCGGGTGGTTCATTCCTCCGACGGTCTTCGCGGTGGAATCGGATCGACATCCGTTGATGCAGGAGGAGCTGTTTGCACCGATCGTAGCGGTGATGAAGGCGGACACGTTCTCCCAGGCGATCGATACTGCGATGGGGACGCAGTTTTTCCTGACGGGAGGGGTGTTCTCTCGCTCGCCGGCGCACCTGGACGAGGCGAGGAGCCGGTTTGGCGTCGGGAATCTGTATCTGAACCGCGGTTGCACGGGCGCGATCGTCGGCCGCCAGCCGTTCGGTGGTTTTGGCATGAGCGGGATCGGTACCAAGGCGGGGGGGCCGGGTTACCTGCTGTTCTTCGCAGACCCTCGGTCGATTACCGAGAACACGATGCGCCGCGGGATGACGCCGGACCTTACATCGTGAGCGATATGGCTGGCGCGAATCGGTGATCGTTTCTGCGTGTGGCTACCTGGCCGCCAGCCGCTTCATCATTGGAAGCGGGGGGTGCTGGGCGGCGTAATGCTCTTCCATCTCCTTCAGGAGCTTCCGGTGGGTCATCCGAGCAGCGGGGCCCATACGGTCGGTCAGGAGTGCTCCATTCAGATGGTCGTATTCATGTTGCCAGATGCGGGCGATATAGCCGGTCTCGGTCTGCTCGATGGTTTGGCCATCCAAGTCCTGTGCTGACATGTGAATGGCTTTATTGCGTACGACATTCACGTGGATTCCGGGGAAGCTGAGGCAGCCCTCTTCGGATTCTTCCTCGCCGACAGGGTCAGAGAGGACCGGGTTGACGTAGACGCGGTCATCGCCATCTTGTCCTGTGGGATTCATTACAAACATGCGGATGTTCATTCCCACCTGGGGTGCGGCCAGTCCGACACCCTTTGCATCGCGCACAAGGACAAACATCCGCCGAGCCAATGCCTGTAGCGCCTCGTCGAACACGTCGATGGGCTTGCTTTTCTTTTTGAGTCGCGGATCAGGCCAGCAGATGATTCTAAGGTCTTCGTACATAGCCGCGGGTTCCATTGTATCCCTTCCCTGGTTCAAACATTAGGCCATTTGCCCGGTATGTTCAACAGGGCCTTTGACATTCGACTCCTCGGCCTTATCGTTGTACGATGGTGGCCCGGCGGTGTTTGTGATCAAATAGACTCCATCCGCCAGATTTTTCTACTTTGCAAGGTTACAACTGTGGCTGATCTTCCTCCCGGTTATCGTGGCATCTCTCCCGAAGAGCAGGCAAAGGCCAAGCGATTCTTTGATCGTGGCAAAACGGTTGCCGATACGGGGAACTACGACTATGCGATTGAAATGTACATCACGGGCTTGGTGATCGATCCGGATTGCCGGGAAGCGCACGAGGCTTTGCGCAACATCGGGATGATCCGCAAGGCCAGCGGCGGCAAGGACCTGGGGTTCATGGAGAAGACCAAGCTGCGCCGTCCGACAAAGGACGATCGGCAGAACATGCTGAACGCGGAGAAGCTGTTGGCGTATGATCCGGGGAATACCGACTACATGCTGTCGCTGCTGCAGAACGGCAACCGGGCGGGTCTGTCGGATACGGTTGCGTGGATCGGGCCGATTCTGCTTCGCGCCAATGCCGACAGCAAATCGCCGGAGCTCAGCAAATTTCTAGCGTTGAAGAACGTGTACAAGGACCTACGCCAATGGAAGTTGGCAACCGAGGCCTGCCATTATGCCTTGCGTCTTCGGCCGGAGGACATGGACCTTCCGACTGAGTTGAAGAACCTCAGCGCATTCGTCACGATGGAGGAGGGCAACTACCAGTCGGGCGGCAGTTTCCGCGACAGCATGAAAGGCAGGGACGAGCAGCAACGGCTGATCGAAGACTCCCGCGACGTGGTTCAAGGGGATGTGCTCGTCCGTCGAGTGAAGGAAGCGGAGGCCGAGTGGAAGGCCGACCCGAACGAAAGCAGCAAGATCGCGAAGTACGTTGACGCGTTGGAGCAGACCGAGGATGCCGAGAATGAGAATCGGGCGATTGAAGTGCTTGAGGATACGTACAACCGCACCAAGCAGTTCCGCTATCGGCAGCGATCGGGGAAGATCAAGATGGCGCAGCTTTCGCGAATGGAGCGGTCGCTTCGGCAAGCCCTCCAGGTCACTCCGGAGAACGCGCAGCTCAAGAAGGACTACGAGGACTTCCGCCGGGAACAGTATGAGTTCGAGCTTGGCGAATACACTCTGGCGGCAGAAGCGTATCCCACAGATCTGGGCCTGAAATACCAAATGGCGACGCGTCTGTTCTATCTGAAGCGGTTTGATGACGCAATTCCGGCGTTTCAGCAGGCTCGTGCTGATCCGAAGCTCAAAAACGACGCACAGATTCTCCTGGGCCGGTCATTTCTCGAGGCCGGATTCGTTGACGAAGCCATCGAGACGCTGCATGGGGTCATTGATGACTATCAGATCAAAGGCGACGACCGCTCGAAGGAGATGTACTACTGGGAAGGGCGAGCGCAGGAGGAGAAAGGCGACGTGGACCTGGCGCTGAAGCGATACAGCCAGGTCTTCCAGTGGGAGTCCACCTATCGCGACGTTCAAACGCGGATCAGGGCGCTGCGAGTCAAGAAGAAGTAGCAAGGCCAAACCGGCACCTGATTCACCAGGAAGCGGCGGGGTGGTGATTGGCTTTCTACTCGTCATGCTCATGGTTTGGGACCATGCGCGTTGCCTCATCGCCGAAGACGCGGGTCAACTGTTCGCGCAGCATCAGTCTGGCCCGCAATAGCCGAACCTTGGTGTTGGCTACAGTGATCCCGAGGGTTTCGGCGGTCTGATTTGTGGACAGGTCCTCGACGTCGCGGAGCAGGAACACCAGGCGGTATTTTTCCTCCAGTTGCATAATCGCGTCGGTCAGGAGTGCGCGCGTCTCGTGTTGTTGGGCGATCTGCTGTGGATCATCCCGCCACTGGGCGATGAAATCCGGATGCGGTAGGGGGCGTTCATCCTCGCCGGTGTCGAGGTGCAGCGGTACTGTCGGGTGCGTCCGGCGCTTACGCAGAATTCTTAGCGCATGGTTTGTCGCAATACGCACCAGCCAAGTATGAAACGTTGACGCTTCCTTGAAATCTCTGATGTGTTCAACGATGCTCAGGAACGTCTCCTGAACCGCTTCTTCGGCGTCCTGGGTGTTTTGCACGATGCGCATGGCCAGGGTAAGAGTGGACTGTTCGTACCTTGCTACAAGTTGTTCAAAGGCATCAAGATCGCCGCCTTGGGCTGCGCGCACCCAGTGCTGATCGGGATCGACCGGCTCAGGGGCGGCGTTTGTTATGTTCTCATTGTCCACGTCGCGATTATAACCCTCAGCGGCCGCTCGTCATGGCTATGGGTTCGTGATTCTCGAAAACCCGGAATCCAAACGCATAAGCCGCCCCGGAACAATTTCTGTCTCAGCGCATCAATAGATGGCGGGTATAGAGATTAGGATCCCCAACCTTTCGGGAGGTAGTGCGATGATGCGTATCGAGCTTCGCCTTGTGATTGTGTCCTTGCTCGGGGTGTTCCTGCTTGCCGCGGCACCTTCCCAGACGGCCCCTGGTTCGAGCGAGATCGAAGCCCTGATTGGTCAACTTTCGAGCCCGGACGAGAAGGTTCGCCAAGCCGCGCAGGAGAAGTTGATCGGCATGGGCGAGGATGCGCGTGTGGCCCTTGAGGCGCATGTGCGCGCGCGGGCTGCCGCCGAGGCCGCGTTGCAGAAGATCGACACCAACAAGGTTGCCGGCGCGACGATGCTTACGCTGGACGTTAAAGAGGCCTCCGCGGAGAACGTCATTGCGGAGATAACGAAGCAAACGGGCTTCGAGATTCAGCCGTCGCACGAATCGGTCTGGCAGCAGGCGAACCCGACACCGATCGGCCTGAGTGTGAACAAGCAGCCGTTCTGGAGCGTGATGCGTGAAGTGTGTTCGAAGACCGGGCTCTCGATCTATCCCGGCGGCTACAGCGACCGGCGCATCCGGGTCATCGGTGCGTCGCAAGTGGGGCAGAACCCCATGAAATGCCCTGCCGTCATCAACGGCGCGTTCATGATCACGGTTAACAGCCTGCAGCGTACGAGCACCATCGATATGGCGAACCCGCAGAGCATTTCGCGATCGATGTACCTTCAGATGATGACGTTCTGTGAGCCGAAAGTGCGCGTCATCCAGTACTCGTACAGCCCGGAAATGGAAGAAGCTGTGGACGACAAAGGCAACTCGCTGATCCCGGCGATGCGGAGCGGCGCGATGCGTCAGATGACCCAGGGCCGTGGGGTTGTCTGGAACAGCAGTGTCCCGCTGCAATACCCGGCCGAGCCTGGGCAGAAGATATCCAAGCTCCGCGGCAAGCTTCGGTTCGTCGTTCAGACCCGGAGCGAAACGCTGGAGATTCCGGACGTGCTGAAAGCCAAGGACGTAACGAAGACAGTTGCCGGGCGGCGGATTTCGCTTAAGGAGTTCCGCAAGACCGGGGACCGGCAATACCAGGCGCATATTGTCGTCAACCGGGAAGGCATGGATCATCAGCAGTTTTCGGAGATCGTGAACAACCCGTCGGTTCGTGTCATCGACGCCGATGGCCATGAGCTGGTCTACAACGGCAGCAACGGCGGAAGCGGCGGGAACGATGTATATGAGACGAGGCTGATGTTCTCCTCGCGTGTTGGCGGGCCTGAGGCTGCGGCCCCTGGGGAACCTGCGACACTTCTATGGGAGTTGCCGACTGCCGTCCAGGAGATCACGATTCCGTTTGAGTTTACTGACCTGCCGCTGCCGTGAGCACACGGCGCAGGAGTATGGATATGACAGAGCCAATGCGACAGCCCGCGCAGCGAGTTCCCAGTTGGCTGCTGTACGTGCTGCTGGTTCTGGCGCTTGCTGGCGGCGTGTACTACGTCTGGTGGACCGTCTTCAGGATTCCCGGCAGTTCGCAAGCCGACGTGATCGTAGTCGATCCGCGAACCGTCGCGACGTCAGCTCACCTGGCGTTTGCGCCACTGCCGCGGGGCACGGACCCCGGCGCGACGTTGATCACGCTGCAACTCAAGAATGCTGCTCCGGATGCGGCTTTTGGCGAACTGGCCAAGCTTGGCGCGGTTGACATCCGGCCTGGCACGCCGGGGCTTTGGCAACAGGTGAAGGCGAGGTCGATCAGCGCATCGTTCACCCGCCAGGCGTTCTGGCCGAGCTTCTTTGAGTTGTGTCGCCAGTCTGGTCTGTACCCCAACGACGTCTCAACGTCGGGCGACGCTGCGCTCGCCAACCGTGCAATCATCCAACTGATTCCGGACTTGCGCAACCGCATCCGCTGCCCGGCCGTGTCTGCCGGGTCATGCACGATCGTGCTCCGGCAGATCAGTCACACCACCACTGCCGATCTTTCCGTCCAGAAACCCACGCAGCACGACATCCACGTTGATCTGACGCTGTACGCCGAGCCGAAGCTTTCAATTCTCGAGACGGCGTACGTTCCGGACATCGAACAGGCCATCGATGAAGCCGGCAATTCGCTGGTTCCGCCTCAGCCTCCGTATCGCTCTTATTCGGGTGGCGGCACGGGCAACGCGTGGAGCGGGAACATGCAGATTCGTCTGGTCTACCCCCCAAAGCCTTCCAAGCGGATCGCGCGCTTAACGGCGACCGCTCGCGTCATCGCCGCCAAGATTCAGGCTTTGGAGATTCCGGACGTGCTTAACGCGCATGACGTGAGCAATACGATTGACGGCGTGAACGTCTTTTTCAAAGGGCTGACACAGACTCCCTCGGGCTATGCCGCGGGTTTTTATTTCAGTGGCGGCGCGGATCCGCGGGTCACCACTCGCTTCTTGTCGCATCGCGGCCGCGTTCGGCTGGTTGATGCCCAAGGCCGCGACTACGGGTTTTCCGGCAGCGACAACAGCAACAGCCCGCAAGGCTTCAACCTGAGTGTGCGCTTCAGCCGCGGCTCGCTGACTGGGGCGGCGAAGCTGATGGTCTCTGTCCCCACGCAGATCCGGGAGATTCGCGTCCCGTTTACATTTACCGACCTGCCGCTGCCGTGATGGAAAGCTAAAAATCGGGAATGATCTCTTTGGCGTCTTGGTTATAATCCGGCGGCATGAGCGACTCCCTCAACCTCAGTGTACGTCCACGCCGTCTTCGCCTTCAGCCGGCGCTGCGCCAAATGCTGTCCCGCGTCACTCTCAGGCGAAGCGACATCATCGTACCCGTATTCGTCCGCGAAGGCAGGAACATCCGGCAGGAAGTGTCGTCAATGCCCGGCGTGTTCCAGATGTCCAGTGACGTGGCCATTGGGTACCTGGCGAAACTCGCTGAGGCTGGGTTCAAGGCATACCTTGTTTTTGGCGTTATCGATCGCGCCCAGAAGGATGCTCTGGGGTCTGTCGCGCTGGACGAAAACAACATTGTCTGCCGACTCCTCCGCGCCGCTGGCAGCGCGAAGCTCCCGTTGCTGGGCATCACTGACCTGTGCTTCTGCGAATACACCGACCACGGGCACTGCGGTCCACTGACGGCGGACAGATCGAGTGTCAAGAACGATGAAACCGTTGGCCGCCTGGTGCAGCAAGCGGTCAACCACGCGCGTGCGGGGGCGGCGGTCATTGCCCCCAGCGGCATGATGGATGGCACGGTAGGGGGGTTGCGCCAAGGCCTCGACGCCGCGAATTTTTCGGATGTCGCCATCCTCTCGTATTCGGTGAAATACGCGTCTGCCTTCTATGGCCCGTTCCGCGACGCCGCCGACTCCGCCCCTGCGTTCGGCGACCGCCGCAGCTATCAAATGGACCCGACCCGCGGCCTCGACGAGGCGATCCTGGAAGCCTCGCTCGACGTCCAGCAAGGCGCCGACATGATCATGGTCAAACCAGCCGGCCCGTACCTGGATGTGATCTTTGCCCTTCGCCGCGAATTTCACGTGCCCCTCGTGGCGTACCAGGTGAGCGGCGAGTATTCGATGCTGGAGGCCGCCATCCGCAACGGCTGGCTCGACCGTGACCGCGCGATTCTCGAATCGCTCACGTCGATCAAGCGCGCCGGGGCAGACCTGATTATCTCCTACTACGCGGACATCCTTACCCGGCTCCTGGATCGGTGAAGCTCACTACCGCGATTGTTCACCGCCGGAAAGACGCTTTTCCATTTGCCGAGTACTTGCTTAGGCGATTGTTCACATAAAGCCCCTCGAGGATGAATTCCCCAACTGCCGCGAGGGCGCCCGGGTCCGCCGCGTCTAAGTTCATCGCTTTTGCCAGGCGATTCGCTGCCTGTGGAAAGCCTTTGATCGCCTTCATATTGGCCGCGAACTCCTCCGCGGACAGATCGTCGCCGGCGGGGAAGGTCAGATTTCCGCCAAACTGCTCGACGATCGGCTCGTAATCATCGACATCCGCGCAGCGAGCGAACACCGCCTTGACTGCCTCGCCGGTGAGGGACTTGACCAGCTTATCCTCTGCCCCGTCCTCGTCCGCCAGCGTCATTTCGATCTTTCCCCGGCAGGATGCCACCAGCGCGCTCATGTCGCTCATTCTCACCACGACGCGAGTTTCGCCTGTTCCGATCGCTCGCCGCTCGGCGTTGCTGGTGGCGGTCTCCATGTTCGTGATGCTCGTGCGCACCGAGACGCCGGATGCCTGCGACACATGGGGGCTCGACCTGGCGAGCCTCACGATCTCCTCAATGATCTCGGCCATGAACCGCGGCATTTCGACCTTCACGCCGCTTCTGGATGCGCCGTGTTCCCGCTCGAGCCAGGCGTTCTGCTCGGCAATCTGGATGCCCTCCTCCACGCTCTCCGGATAGTGCGTGCGAATGACGCTGCCGATGCGGTCCTTGAGCGGTGTCACGATGCGGCCACGATTCGTGTAATCCTCCGGGTTGGCCGAAAACACGAGGCATACATCCAGATTCAGCCGGATCGGATAGCCTCTGATCTGCACATCGCGCTCTTCGAGCACGTTGAACAGGCCCACTTGGATCCGCGGGGCAAGATCCGGGAGTTCGTTGATCGCAAACAGGCCCCGGTTTGACCGCGGGATCAGCCCATAGTGCATCGTGTTCTCGTCCGACAGGTACCTGCCCTCCGCGTGCTTGACCAAGTCGACTTCGCCAATCAGATCGGCGATTGTCACATCGGGCGTCGCGAGTTTCTCCTGATAGCGATCGTTCCGATGGACCCACTCGATCTGCGCATCGTCGCCCTGTTCTGCCACGATGCGTTTTGCCGTCTTGGTCATCGGCCGTAGCGGGTCATCATTGATCTCGATGCCCGCCAGGACGGGAATCCACTCATCGAGCAGTTCGGGCAGCATGCGCAGGATCCGTGTCTTGGCCTGTCCCCTCAGCCCTAAGAAGAGTATGTCATGTCTGGAGAGCAGCGCGTTCACAATCTGCGGCAGGACCGATTCCCGATACCCGATGATCCCCGGAAACAACTCGTCTCCAGCTCGCAGCTTCCGGATCAGGTTTCTGCGCAGCTCATCTTTCACTGAGCATGGCTGATACCCGGTCTCCTTCAACTGCCCAATCGACATGGCTCGCGGATGGGTCATGTGCAAGCATTCTCCGTTTCAATGAGATCAATGATAGGACCCCCCAACCCCCGCCGCCAGTGTTGGATGAGCCCAGCGCCTGCGATTGCTCCCGTTCCCACGCCGCCGATCAGGTACTCAGAGGGAGACGAGGTGATCCTATGCCCGTTCTCTCCTACGCGTGAGCCATGCGTCGCCTCCGTTCACTTTGGATTACCCACCGGGCATGCACTGTGCTAGAATTCCAACGGATCGGCGTAATTCCGGGATGGCGGGATCTGCTTGTTTCGCTACGGCCCGCAGGGCCGTGTGAAAAGACGGGTTCGGTCCTTTGCCCGGGCATTTCGCCAACTATCGAAAACCATGGCCAAACGCGACTATTACGAAGTTCTGGGCATTGCTCGCAACGCCTCTCAAGAGGAGATCAAGAAGGCGCACCGCCGCCTGGTCCGCCAGTATCATCCGGATGCCAACAAGAGTAATCCGCGCGCCGAAGAGCAGTTCAAGGAAGTCCAGGAGGCGTACGACGCTCTTTCCGACCCGCAGAAACGTGCCAACTACGATCAGTTTGGCCATGATGCGGTTGGCGCTCAACCGGGTACCGGCGCGGGCGTGGACCCGTTTGAAGCCTTCCGCCGCGCCGCCGCAACTCGCGGCGGGCACCGCGGCTCGCGGCAGGCTGGTCCGAACGTTTCGGTGGAGGACTTCGACATTGGGGACGTTTTCGAGCAGTTTTTCGGCGGCGGCAGGGCTCGCTCCGGTACTGCGGCCGGACCTGGCTCATCGCAACGTGCTCGCGTTCGAGCCCGCCCGGAACCACCCCCGTCTGCCGATCTGGAACACACCATTACGCTCTCATTCGAACAGGCTGCGCGGGGTACGACGCTTCCACTTCAGATCAGCCGAGACGGGCGGGTTGAAACCATCGACATCAAGATTCCGCCGGGTGTCAAGGACGGCAGCCGCATCCGGATCCGCGGGCGCGGCCACCAGACGGACGGTGCACCCGGCGACCTGTACATCATCACACGTATCGCCCCGCACCCGTACTTCCGCCGCGAAGACCTGGACGTCTATCTCGACCTGCCCATCAGCGTTTACGAAGCTGTACTGGGAACGAAAGTCGAAGTTCCGACGATCGATGGCCCCGTCACACTCACCATCCCCCCCGAGACCAGCAGCGGGTCGAAGCTTCGCATCCGTGGCCGCGGCATCGAGCGGTCGGGCCAACGCGGCGACCAGTTCGTCGTGCCGAAAGTGATCGTCCCCAAACACCTCGACGACGACGACCGGAAACTCATCGAATCACTTGCGAAGAAGCATCCCCTTAAACCCCGCGCCGACCTCAAGTGGTAATGCCGATGTATGATGGAGCCAAAGCCGTGACCACGGAGTTGTAAACCGATCAGTGCAGGAGACTGCGATCAAAGACAGGATCAACATACCGTTGCACCATCGCGCCTCTCGCCTCGCCATCGCCTATTGGCAGGTTCTTGCGTTTCTGGTCGGATTCGTCGTGGTCCTCGTCCTCGTTGCGGATCGATATCTATTGCCCGCGTTCCGTGCTGCGCATGTAGCCGACCCCACCGCCCGCAAGCATTTGGCTGCCATTTCCGCCCTCGTGCTGGTCGTCGTTCTGTTTGCTCTGCTGGCCATTCTTCTTCTGGTGCTGCGCCCCGGGCGTCTATTTTTCCCGCGTAAAGCCTCCCCCCGCACCCGCACCCGGTACGAAGACGCGTGGTCCGAATCCGGTCGGCGGATGGCGACTCCGCCAGAGGAACCGGACGAGCCATAGCGAGCATGGGCTCTGGCAGCCGCGCAGTGTGTCAGCGTCTTACGTTCGCGATTCAGGCATCGTAAACTCCCTTCACTTGCGCTATCGAAAACACGGGCTCCGCCTTCTTGACCTGCCCACGCTTGCTGGCTGCGCCCGTCAGTGCCGAGCCGGCCTCGCTGAAGCTTGATTCTCCGTAGGGGTTAAACGCGCTGACCCTGAAATAGGTTCTGCCTCTCCGCGTGACCGTCAGGTTCACGCTCGTGCGGTTCGCCGCCATCCGGCCCAGCGTGTACCACTTGGTTCCATCTGCGGACCACTGGATTCGGAAACCTGTTTCATTGTCCGACTTGTCCACCCACGACAGTTTCAGCCGATAGGGTGCCAAGACGCTGACTCGTAATCCGCGGGGTGCCGAAGGCGCAGTTCCAGCCACTGCCACCGCGCTGACCACATCACTCGAGGCGGATGTGCCACCGGCGTTTGTCGCGCGAACGCGGTAGTAATAGGTGTTCCCGGCCGTCAGCCCCTTATCCCAACAGCCGGTCGTACCGGCGGCAACGATGGCTGCCGTGTCCCACTGCACTCCGTCGACCGACCGCTCGACGATATATTGTTGCGCTGCGCTCCGTGCATCCCACGCCACCCATATGCGTTCGCTTGGCTTTGCAGTCGCCAATACCCCCGTGGGCGTCTGGGGCGCCGCGATGTCCACTGGGACAATCGTGCCAGTTATCACATACTGCCCGACGTCGCCATATAACCCGTTGCTCTTGACAACCAGTCGGTACGACCCTGCTTCGACGTCCGCGGACAGTTCCTCGCCAAGGCTGTAGGTATCCGCCGTCGCCACGACCGTGCCATCGCTCTTGATCAGTTCCGCCTTCAGATCGAGCATCGGCCCGAGTGTGGCGGTATCGATCGAGAAATTCACCGTCCCTGCCCCCGTCGTGAACGAGAAACAATCCGCGTCTGAGGTCTTTTCAATCACTCCGGACCCGCTCGCTGCGTCCGCCACCACCCTCAGCGCATCGGCTGAGCCAATGGTATTCGCATGATCGTCCATCCGGTATCCAAAGCCGTTGCTGGTTCCGGCGAGCACGGCCATGTCGTCCTGCCTGGTGGTTGGCGACGTTGTGGTCCCATTCCACCACAACCCGCGAGTCGCGTCGTAGCTGTTGCCCATGAGGGGCGCTACGTCGCCGTCACCGAGATAGTACTCCTCCAGCATGTGTCCCCTGGAATCATATTGGCTCTGATGATCAAGCCCGAACCCATGCCCGGCCTCATGTGCCGCGGCCTCGGCGACGTAATTCGGCTGTCCGCCGGCCAGGTTTTCGGGGAAAACATACGACGTATTCGGATCGGAGTTGTAGAAGCTCCCCACGTATGACAGGCCGCCGCAGCTCTGTCCTGACCAAGCCCCATCACCGCCGATCACCACGCGCATGACTCGGCGATCGTCAAGCGTCCCTGGGTTGACCGTCGTCACATTGATGTTGAATGGCGAGTATTTCTCGGCGACCCTTTGCCAGATCTCGCGTATGGTGGTCAGTTCTGAGTTGGTGAAGGTGGTCGAGTCGCCGTCGCGGTCATAGGCTGGGGTTGCGGTTACGCGGTAGTCGCCCCATGTTCGTGCCGCATCTCCCACAAAATCGAGATAAATCCGCGCTGTCGCCGTTGGATGACTGTTCAGCGAGGGAATCGCCGACAGTGTGTTCTTCACGACTGTTCCTGCTGCGGCGGCGGCACCTTGGGCTACAGTGATCGCCGCCTCATAGACCACCCGGTGCTCGGCTGACGCCCACGCCGGCTGTGCTGCCATGAGCAGGCGCGGCTCCAGCGTCGCGAACTCAGCAATGGTTGTATACCGCTGCCGCTGACAAAGGCGTGCCGCCGCGCGCCGCGATCCAATCAATCGAGCGAACACATCGCCTCCGGAGCACTTCGCCGCCGCGGTTGGCCCACCCCTGGCAGGGGGGCTAGGACGGACGACGACTCTCAATTCGCTCGACGCTCTCCATGGTTCCCATCGGCGGTTTCCAGGTTCGACTTTGCCGTTATTCTCGGTAGGGGGTTACACGACCGAACTGGCGGTCCGATAACAGATGGGCGGTGATCTCCTCATTGGATTTGTTTGACATTGACCCAATTCACCGGGCGTCGCTGGGTAGGCATTTACAGTGGCGTGGAACGAGCGTACGGTGAGACTGTGAATTGCTGGCAGATCAAAGCGTCCCTCGGCCCGCAGGGAAGGCGCAATTGCCCTGTCTCCGCCCGTGACTTCACGCCTTCCGCCTTGCCTTTCGCCCCCACATTCGTATGCTTCCGCCCCATGAATCCCAAGCAACGTGCCGCCGCCACCGCCCTTGCTTTCATCGAAAGCGGTATGGTTGTCGGTCTTGGCACAGGCAGTACTTCCGACTACTTTCTCCAGGCCCTTGCCGCCGCCCTGAAGGCCGGCAGCCTGAGCAGCATCCGCGGGGTTCCCACCAGCCTCCAATCTGAACGTCGTGCCCGCGAGCTGGGCATTCCCCTGGCCACGCTTGCCCAGTGCCCCCACCCCGACATCACCATCGACGGCTGCGACGAAATTGATCCCCAGCTCGACCTGATCAAAGGGCTTGGCGGCGCCCTTCTTCGCGAGAAGGTCATCGCCCAGAACTCCAAACGTCTGATTATCATCGCGGACACCAACAAACGTGTTCAAACCCTCGGCTCCCGCTCGCCGCTGCCGGTTGAAGTCACCCCGTTCGGCCACGAAATCCAGCACGCATTCTTCAGCAGCCTCGGTGCGATCCCCGCGCTGCGGCACACCCCCGAGGGCACGGTCTTCATAACCGACAACGGCAACCACATCTACGATCTGCGTTTCAAGCAGATTGACGACCCGAGGAAGCTGGAGGCGATTCTCCAAATGCGGGCCGGCGTCGTGGAATGCGGACTGTTTCTGGCAATAGCCGAGCGCGCTCTGATCGCCGACGACCGGCAAGTTCAGGATCTCACACGATAGTCGCCTGCATGTCCGGGTGGTTCAGTCAGAACCCCGCACCACCACCCCTGCCCTGGCCACTCCCACCAGAGCTATGGCGTTTAATCTCGCTGCGAAATCGACATCTTCCTCCAATCCTGCCGCAATCACGTTTCTTCCGCCTTGTGATTCTCTGAGCACGGCTCGCAGATCGTCTTTGGCCGCCTCGAACAGCAGCGTCGCCATCCTCGCCACGTCCGACGCCAAGTCGATTGCCTGGCGGCTCTGCAGTTCCGCGATGACCGCCCCCGCGCCGAGGATATCCTCGATTGCCACCCGCCCGTTCGTGCCCGCGCACAGCAGCGTCACGTCCAAGCGTATTTTCTGTAATAGCTTTGCCACCGCGGCCGCATTGACCACCGCCCCAATCAGGATCGTCTTCGCCTTGGCCGCCGCCACAATCGCCCGCGTGCCATTCGTGGTTCCCATGAAGACGATACGCCCCGCGTGCACCTGCCCGAACGCCCGGGCGCTGTTTCCGAGTTCAAACCCTGGTGGCGGCAAGCACCTCACCTCTCCGCACAGCAGCCCTTCGCTGCCGGATCCTTGTGCTGCATGCCGTGCCGACTCTACATCCCCGAACACCCGGATCTCCTTGACCCCTGCGGCCAGCGCGGCGGTCATCGTTGTGCTTGCCCGCAGCACGTCCAAAACGACAACGGCCCGGTTTGCCAAGTCCACCGACACCAGATCGGCTGGCAACAGTGCCACATCAATCGTCATAATCTTGGATTATATCGCCCGAAACCGTTCTTCCCACCGAACAAAAAGAGCGGCTCGAACCGTTGTTCGCGCCGCTCTCAGAACGTCTCCCTCGCCAATCCAATGAACTGGGTGTTCTCCGACTAATGATACCGGCTCGCGTTTTCCAGGATGCTTCCTGGCCGGGCAAACCGCTCGAACGACTCACCATGACACTTCGGACAAACCTTCGGCGCTACCACAGAGTCCTCAGGCTCATACCCACAGTTGTGACACTGCAGCGAAAACACAGTCACTCGACGAATGCCGTGTGCGAAGGGATCATAGGTGGCAAAAAGTCCGTTTGATTCGAAGCGATCTATGCTTATGGACATACCCACTCTCCTTGCTCACAATGATTACGATGCCTGATCGCCTGCTCGTGTAAGGTAGGGAGCAAAGCCCGTACCACCACTCGTAAGTGCTGGATCACCACGCCCAAATCAGATCAGGGCGCTTGCCGGACGCGTCTGCGGATGCTCCCCTGCCCACTGTGTGCCGTTGAGCACGACATACTGTCGCGATATCGCGACAAAAAGTCGCGGAGTGGCGGATTGTCATGCCAGCAGATTCCGCCCCCAATGCCCCCAGACTCATTCTCCCTCGTTCAGCCAAGCGGACTGATCGTCCGCCTTCCCGCCGTTAACTGGCGTCTACCCGCGGCCTACGACAGACGCGCTGCTTCCCCCTCCATCTGATACTGCCGCAGCTTTCGCTGCAGAGTCCGAACGGAGATCCCCAGGCTCTCGGCTGCACGGGTTCGCTTGCCCCCGCACCGCTCCAATGCCTTCGTGATTGCCAACTTCTCCAATTCCTCCATCGTCATCCCGATGGGCAGCTCTTTAGGCATCGTTTCGCCAACCGAGCCCTCCGCAATACGATCCGGCAGGTCCAATTCTGTCAGCACTTCTCCCTCGGCCAGAACCATCATGCTTTCCAGCGTGTTCCGGAGCTCGCGCACATTGCCGGGCCAGCGGTAGGCCATGAATCGTCTCATCACCGAGGGATCGATCTTTTTCGGGGGCGTATGCTTCTGCTCGGCAATTTCCTTGAGGAAATGATCCACCAATATAGGTATGTCGTCCAGCCGCTCGCGTAAGGCTGGCAACTGGATCGTTACCACGTTCAGCCGGTAGAACAAATCCTCCCTGAAATCCCCTTCATGCACCATTCGAATGACGTCCCGGCTCGTGGCCGCCAACACCCGGACGTTCACTTTTTTGTCCTCGTATCCGCCCACCGGCGTCAGCGTCAGCGTTTCCAGCACGCGCAACAATTTGGACTGCAACCCCAACGCGAAATCACCGATTTCGTCGATGAAGAGCGTTCCTCCGTCGGCCTGTTCAAATCGCCCGACGCGGCGATCCGTCGCGCCTGTGAATGCCCCGCGAACATGGCCAAACAGTTCGCTCTCGACCAGTGTTTCAGGCACGGCCGCGCAGTTCACGGCCACAAATGGCCCCTTTTTCCGCGGGCTGTTGTGGTGCAGTGCCTGCGCCACCAGTTCCTTTCCAGTGCCGCTCTCCCCGAGGATCAACACCGTGCTGTCCACCGGCGCTGCCCGCTGGATCTTTGCAGAGACATCCTTCATCAGCTTCGACTGCCCCACGATCTGATTCAGCCCGAATTTCTGGTCAAGGCGTCGACGCAGATTGTCAATCTCGCGATCTTTTTGCATTGCCTCCATCGCCCGTCGGATCAAGAGGATCAGCTCGTCGGGATTCACGGGCTTTGTGATATAGTCGTATGCCCCGGCCTTGATCGCTTCGACTACGCTGTTGATACTGCTGTGCCCCGTGAACAGGATGAACTGCGTATCGCCTTTACGTTTTTTCCAGAGTTGCAGAAGATCCAGCCCGCTGACGTCGCCCATATTCAAGTCGCTGAGCACGACGTCCACATTCTCATCCAGATAGCCCATCGCTTTGTCCGCGCTTTCGGCTCCAAAAACGGTAAAGCCTTCTGATTTGAGGAGTTGTATGATAGCGCGGCGTTCACCCTCATGGTCTTCAACCACCAATACTCGTCCTGCTGCACTCATACAAAAAGCCCCTGCTTGCGTATGCGCGCAAGGTCACAACCCAGGAATCCATTCCTGCTGGACGGCGGCTAACAGACCCTAGTCCTGGTGCCGGCCTCGAGCCGCGCCCTCCGCTCGGAACACTCTTACACGCCAAACACGCCGGATCAATCAGACCCGGACCTCCTTGGTCCCGCGCTCACTGCACAGGCCTCGTTGCCCAACAAGGCCATTTTGTCCAGTCCGACGATATGTCATACCATACCTCAAGGCAATTCCACAATGCCAATCTGCACCATACAATCGCTTGGGCATGTTCAAACGTTTCCGGCAGATGGAGATTTCGCTCGCCGCCAAGTGCCAGTTGCTCTTTGGCGCCGCGGTCGTGTTGATTATAGGCGCTGCCCTTCTCGTCCCCTGGCAGCGGATGGAACAACTCACAGATCAAGTCAGCGAGCGTGTCGCCAGGAACCTGGCCGACCGCATTGAAGGCGACCACCTTGCGGTGCAGGCCCAAGCCAAGCGTCCGCGTCCCGCCACAAGGCCGGGCTCATCAATCGCTCCTCTGACTCGCCCCACTTCCGGTCCAGCCACGATCCCCTCTATCAGCAGCATCCTCGAAGAAGGCCGGGTGAAGCTCATTCTCCTTCGGCATCCGCCTCCCGAGCTCACTCGCTTCGAGACGCGGGCCGTGGAGTACTTTCGGCATGAGAAAGACACGGTGCCCTACATCCGCAAGCAACCCCATCGCGAAGGCCCCACCTCCTACCGCTACGCCCGGCCCCTTCTTGCGCGCCAGGCCTGCTTCGATTGCCACCGTCAGGACCTGCTCCCCGGCTCGCTGGACCCACAGGCGAAGACCCAACCCCGGAAACCCCCCATTTTTGCCATCGCCGCCGTCGAGATCCCGTATCAGGTCGATGACAACCAGATCTACCTCAATCGCATCTTCATCTTCGTCGCCGGCATTCTGGCCGGGACGCTGGCCATCATCGTCTTTTACCTCATCACGACTCGCCTGATCCTCGGGCCTGTGCGGGTCCTTCGCGAAACCGCCGAGAAAGTCAGCAAAGGCGACCTGAACATCCGGTCGGACATTTCAACTGGCGACGAATTCCAGCATCTCTCGGAAACCTTCAACAGGATGCTCGGCAACCTGCAGCAGAGCGAAGATCAGCTCCGCGCCATCAACAAGAGCCTCGACCTCAAGCTCGGCCAACTCGAGGAGACGAACGTGGCCCTCTATGAGTCCAATCGCCTCAAGAGCGAGTTCCTTGCCAATGTCTCGCACGAGTTGCGGACCCCCCTGAACTCCATCCTCGGCTTCGCCGACCTGCTCAGGGATTCTCTTTCTCCGTCCGATCCCAAAGCGGCGCGATTCATCCAGAACATCTACACGTCGGGCCGCCACCTGCTCGACCTGATCAACGACCTCTTGGATCTGGCCAAGATCGAGGCCGGCCGGATGGAGGTGCGATCCGAGCCGCTTAGCCTTCCCGACCTGTTTGAAGGCCTCATCAATATCATCAAGCCGCTTGCCGAGAAGAAAGACCTTGCCGTTGGCTCCACCGTCGCCACGGACGTCCCCATCATGCACTCCGACCCCGCCAAGCTCCAACAGGTTCTCTACAACTTCCTCTCGAACGCCATCAAATTCTCCCCGCCTGCCGGCCGCATCGACCTCTGCGCGGAACGCACCGACGACGACCACATCCGCATCTCCGTCGCCGACCAGGGTCCCGGCATATCCCTCGACAAACAGACGCTCATTTTCGAGAAGTTCCGCCAGATCGACGGCTCCGCCACCCGCGAGCACGGCGGCTCCGGACTGGGCCTCGCTATCTCCAAGGAACTAACCGCCCTGCTCGGCGGCTCCATTGGCCTTGACTCCATCGTGGGACAGGGATCTACCTTCTGGATTGTTCTCCCGCTGAGAATCGAACCCGGCGCCCAGCGAATCCACGCCGCTCAGACGTCGTCCTGACCGTGGCGTGGAGTTGATACGACCATGCAATCTGTAGCGTCTTATTGCTTGTTGAAACGCTGCGCCAACAATACAACTCTCCCCCATCTCTTGTGCCTCAGCACGTTCGTGATTCCCATCAATACCAGACGTTTATAACCAGAGCCGCCTCCCTGATCTTCCCCTCAAACACTCCGATCTGCGTTGACACGAACTTCACCTCGATCTCCGGGTGGCTGTCCAGCCACTCATTGACCTTGTCGTCTAGAAATGTCAACCCCTCGTCGCTCATGCGCCCATGGAACGATCGCACCCGGCACGCACCGTGTCCGCTTACCGCCGGCTGCCGCTTATAGGCATGCGACACTGCGCTGCCCGTGACCCCCATCAGCTTGATCTTGCTCGGCGAGGGCGCCCCGGACCTCTCGTCCACCAGGGTGATCGCGTCGCTGGTCGAATCGTGCGGCTTCGGCGCCGGCTGCGCTGGTAGTGGCGCAATCCTCGCCGGCCCCGGTGATCCCGCCGGCGCTGCCGGCCCAATCGGCCGAATCCCCGGTACCACTCCCGGCTGTTGCGGTCGCATCTCGCTCATTTGGTCTCCCGATATGAACTATGACTGCCCGTACACTTGAAATGACGCTTCAGTATACCCATAAGCCCCGCGCTTTCACAGCAACACTTCCACGATCTGTTGCCCCTTATCCTCAATTAGCGCCTCCCCCGCGCGTGTTCCTCGGCACACCGTGTCAAATCCGCGGGTCTCGCGCTGTCGTCCGAACCTGCACCCGTGAAAAAAGAAGGCCCACCGACAATGGTCCGTGGGCCTCTTCTCTGAAAACGACTTCACGCTTCCAACTTCTTCAAATCAAACACCAGGCCATACGCCTCCCCGTCAAACTCCGTCCGTACCGGGAACCCGCTGTTCTGGAACACCGCGAGCATCGGCTTGTTCTGCGGCAGCACCTTTGCCGAGAACTGCTTCACCCCGCGCTTCATCGCAATCTCGGCCAGATAGCTGAGCAGGATCGTCCCCATCCCCTTCAGTTGCCACTCATCCTGCACGATGAATGCCACTTCCGCGTCGTGCGTCTTAGGGTCGAGGAAATACTGCCCGATCGCCACGATCTGTTCTTCCCCGCCGGGCCCGGGCACCACTGCAACGAGCGCCAGGTTCTGCTCGTAGTCGATGTTCGTCAGGTGCTGCACGTCTTTGTGCGGGAATGTCTTCGTATGCGTGAAGAACCGGCTCCTCACCGAGTCGGCGCTTAACGAATACAACATCTCTGACAACGTCCCCTCGTCCGTGGGCTTTACCGGCCGGAACAGCAATTCCGACCCATCACGCAACGTCTCGTGCCGCTCGAGTTCTTCCGGATAGCGGACCGTTTCCCACGAAAGTTCGATCTGGTCTTCGTAGACATACTTCCGCTGCTTGGCGAACTGGATCAGCTCGTTGCGATACTTCGGATGCGCGATGTTGATCAGCGACATCGCCCGCTCGCGGATGCTCTTTCCGTGCAGATATGCGATGCCAAACTCCGTCACCACGTAGTGCACGTCCGCGCGGGTCGTCACCACCCCTGCGCCCTCCGCCAGGCTGGACACGATTCGAGAAACCGTGCCGTCCCTTGCCGTCGACGGCAGCGCGATGATTGCCTTGCCGCCGCGGCTGCGCGCCGCCCCGCGTACAAAGTCCACCTGCCCGCCCACGCCGCTGTAGAACTGGTGGCCCAGCGAGTCCGCGCACACCTGTCCCGTCAAGTCGATCTCCAACCCGACGTTGATCGCCACCATCTTGTCATGCTGCGAGATCACGAACGGGTCGTTGACATATTCGGTCGGGTGGAACTCGAACATCGAGTTGTTGTCGAGGTAGTCGTACAGCTTCTGCGATCCCATGCAGAAGCTCGCCACGATCTTGTTCCGGTTCACCGTCTTCTTCGAGCAGGTCACCGCGCCGCACTCGACCAGGTCCATCACCCAGTCGCTGAACATCTCGGTATGGATACCCAAATCCTTCTTGTCCCGGAGAAACTCCGCCACTGCCTGCGGCACGTTCCCGATCCCGCACTCGATCGTGCTTCCGTCTTCC
>JAPLNB010000164.1 GCA_026693085.1 Planctomycetota bacterium
CGCCCCCGTCACCATCACCATCGACAAATCCCGCCCCGCCACACTCACCCAACTCCAACTCGGCGTCACCCACAGCCAGCGCACCATCGATCTCGGCCCCCCCGATTCCGTCGCCCAAGCCAAGCAACTGCTGGCCGACGTCGCCACTTACCACAACCAGCACATCATGGGCTGGGGCGCCGACAACCCAAACCCCGCCCCCGGCGTCTACAACTTCAAGTCCCTCGACGCCCGCTTGGCCCTGATCGAATCCATGAACGGCACCCCCATCCTCACCCTCTGCGCGGCCCCCGACTGGATGAAAGGCGAACCGCCCAACAAAACCGACTGGTCCAAAATCGAGGTCGCTCCCCTTCCCCAGCACTACGCCGACTTCGCCGCTCTCGCGAAAACCATCGCAAAACGCTATCCCAAGGTCAAGCACTACCAGGTCTGGAATGAGATGAAGGGCTTTTGGAACCCCAAAACCAACAACTGGGACTACGAGAACTACACCCGCCTCTACAACCTCACCTACGACGCCCTCAAATCCGTCTCGAAGGATATCCAGGTCGGCGGCCCCTACCTCGTCATCGAAGGCACCGGCTCCAACAAAAAGGGCCCTTGGCCCGCCGAATCCCCCATCCGCAAGCGCCAACACGACCTCATCGACTACTGGCTCGAGCACCTGCACGGTGCTGATTTCCTTGTCGTTGACCGCTCCATCCCCGACTTCCACGACAAAAACACGTACACCTCTGCCGAGCTTATGTCATTCACCGAAACCTTCGGCGACACCGTCCGGCAACTCCGCCAGAAGACCCCGTTGCCCATCTGGTTCGCCGAATACTACGGCGCAACCTCCTCCCCCGAATTCACCGCCGCCCACTACGCTTCCATCTACCACCACATGATGCTCCAGGGCGCCTTTGTTGCCCTGCTCTGGTCCCCGATGCAGAGCGACATCAACCACGCGCTCCTCACCGACACCCGCAACCCCGCCGCCCCTCAACCCCTCCCCCATTACGCCGTCTTCAAGATCTTTCACGACCACTTCCCACCCGGCACACTCCTCTACACCACCGACTCCTCCTCCCCCGACGTCGAAGCCATCGCTTCTCTGAACAAGATCCTCCTGATCAACAAGAGCAACGCCACGATCGACATTTCCCTCCCAAACTCCGCTCCGCCGCCCCTGCAACCCTACGAAGTCCGGCTCCTCGACCGCAATCCCGACGGCCCGTAAACCTCTACGGGGCGACGGCTCGCGTCTGCTTGGTTGCGCGAACGATGAAACGTCAGCGATCCTCTTGCCCAATCCAGCCAACACGCCCCTTGTGCTATTTCCCGCCAACCTCCGTAATCCAAATGTTCCGAAACGCCACAATCCCATGGTCTCCCTGCAGCAGCAGTGGCCCCGTCGCCTTCTCCGGCCCAATCTGGCCGCCGGTCCCACCCTTCACTTCCACGTTCTCGTGGATCGTCTTGCCGTTGTACACCAGCTTGATGAACTTCGCGTTCTCCACCTTCTTCCCCGCTGCATCGAACCGCGGCGCCCGGAACGTCACATCAAAGCTCTGCCACTCGCCAGGCGCCTTGCTGGCATTCACGGACGGCACCTTCGCCGAGTAAATCGCCCCGCAATCACCCATGCCCAACTGGTTATCGGGCTTCCCAAAACTGTCCAGCACCTGAATCTCATACTGGCCCATGAGATACACCCCCGAGTTGCTGCCCTTGGGAACCATGAACTCAATGTGCAGCTCGCAATCCCCAAAGCCCTTCTCCGTCATGATGTCCGAGCCATGCTCAATCGGCGTGCGGAACATCACTGACTCCGCCGTACCCCCCTCGCCCGAACCGACCAGCAGCTTCGGATTGTTGGCATCCAGCTTCACCTCCGAAACAACCTTCCACGTCTTGGCAGCATCGGCATTGCGCAACTTCCAGCCTGACAAGTCCTTGCCGTTGAAAAGGACTGCCTTGCCGTCCTTCTCATCCGCTCCGGACGATGTTGCACCCCCGGCAAGCAGCGCCACTGCAAAGATCGCCGTCAACAGTGCCGATACACGTTCTGTTGTAAAGTGGTTTCTCATGCCGATAGTGTACCACAGCTACAATGCGCAGGAAGGGCTCTGCTGCACAATCCTCTGCGTCAGTGGATCGTGTTCTCTTGACCCGACCGCGGAACCGCGTTGGCTTATTGGTTATTCTGTCAGATGTTCGGTGGGCATATTTGGACTAACACAACTACACACGCCGTTCGCTCCGAGATCGCCCGCTGGCGGGATACGCGGGCAACGGCCTCTTCGGTAAGGAGCCGGATATGATCAGGCGTGGATTCAGAACTGCTGCCCCAGCCGCCGCTGTCGTGACGACGTTGGCGTTCTGGGCCACTTTCGCTCGTGGCGCAATATTGCTTAACTTCAAGCCGGTCCCGTTGTCCGATGATCCGGAACTGTCGTTCATGGGCGTCGGCCCATTGGCTCCCGCTCTACGCGACGCCGCAGGCAGCCACGGCAACGGCGACGGCGACCTCCCCCTCAACCAGCAAACCGCCCCGGGCCTTTTGGTTGACACCCCGTTTACCATACCCGGCTCGATCCACGGCAAAGTGCTCAATCCAAATGCAACAACCTCGTTCCGCGATGTCACGCTCAGCCTCACCGGCCTCGAGCAGTCCGGTCCCGCATACCCCGCCGGCGCCATGCTCGGTCAATTGCTTCAGAGCGGCACTTTCACCCTGATGTCAACCTCCGGCCCCGCAGGCACACCTCAAACGCTCCTTCTTACCGGAACCATCAACAACGCATTAGTCCTGACCAACCTCGAGGGAAGCGGCCTGGTGCTCAGCGCCGATGTGCATTACACCGGCGGAGTCATCTACGACGCTGCCGCCGCGACTCTCGGCATCAAGAACATGCCCCCCATCCGCGGCCAACTGTCCTGGACTCTGTTGAACATGATCGCCACGCCGCCGCATGTCTCCCCGGGCACCTATATGCCCGAATTCACCGCCGACGTGAACGGCCAGTTCAGCTACCTCCCCGAGCCCTCCGTGCTCTCGATGTTCGCACTGAGCGCCGCCGGCCTCCTGCTCCGCCGCCGCTGCGCCTAGCCATCCCTATCGAGCATACAAAAGCCCACGAACGCCCCAACGCTTTCGTGGGCTTTTTCTTTGCGCGCACTCAACAATCAGCACATCGGATGGTAACAATCGGGTAGAGGAGAACCCCTATGAACGCTGTGGTCATGAAGCTCTTTGCGGTTGTCTTAGCTCTGATTGGTCCCGCTCCCAGCGACTCGCCCAAGGAGTTGCAGCTCCAACAGGCCAACACCATCGTCGCCATCGGCGACTCGATCACACAGGGCGGTGGCTACCTCCGCGACATCGACGCCGTCCTCGCCCAGCAGTATCCCGACCTGAAAATCCCCAAGGTCATCAACGTCGGAATCTCCGGCCAGAAAGCCGAAGACCTCGTCAAACGCTTCGACAAGGACGTCGTCCAGCGCAAACCCGCCTTTGTGACCCTCAGCATCGGCATCAACGACGTCTGGCATCGCCTCAATAAGCCTCACGACGAAAAAGTCCTGGCAGCCTACCGCGACAACGTCGCCGAAATGGTCGATGCCGCACAGGCCGCAGGCATCAAGGTCATCCTCCTGGCGCCCACCCTCATCTCCGAAGATCCGGCAGCCGATGGAAACCAACGACTCCTGATGTACATCGCCGCCGAGAAGCAGATCGCCGCTGACAAGAAGTGCCAGTTCGTCGATCTCCATGCCATGTTCCTCCACGCGCTCAAGCACAAGCCGGCCGATGAAAAAGGCAACTGGATCACCAGCGACGGCGTCCACATGAACCCACGCGGCGACGCCGCCATGGCCATCGGCGTCCTGCGCGCCCTCGGCGTCCCGGACCAGAAGATCGCGGCCTCGGATGTCCCCGGCATCCGCGAAAAGTGATTTCTTGCCCTCTCGCAGCCTCGCCCGCCGGTAACTCAGCTCCGACTCGGCCACCGTCCGTGCGCAAGACCCTCGGCGGCGCCTCGTACAGAATCAAAACGCGGGCCGAGGTGGGAACTCGGCCCGCGTATTTCGTACATCCGTTCTGCGGTCCCGATAATCGCTTGGGACCAGATCGAATCGCTTAGATCAACAATTGGAACTGTGCACGAAGCATGAACTCGTTCGCGCCGTCGTTCTGATCCTGGGCTCCGATCTGCTGGAAATCGATGGTCGTCGGCACACCATTCGGGAACCACGTGCCATCAATCGTAAACTTCGCTCGGTGCCCGGCGCTGCCGTTGTTGCCCATATAGTAGTTCACGCCGACCGAAACCTCCCAGAACTGCGTTTCGTTAGCACCGGACGACACCGCCTCGCCGTACTTGGTCCAGTCAACAACACTGAACACTTCCCACGAAGGATTCAGCATGTAGGCAACTTCGCCCTGCAGACCCCAATCCGTCGTGTTCTGGCCGATCGACGAGATGTCGCTGTTCAGATGCCGGATCAAGCCCGCGCCATAGAGCATCAGCCCCGAAGCCGTCTCATACTGAGCATCGAGCGCGCCCACCAGGCTGTTCCCTGCGCTGCTCTGGCTCCAGTCACCGCCGGCGCCCAGGACCAGCAAGTCCTCTTTATCGCCCTTGGCGGTCAAATCGCGGTAGTCTCTCCAGTCGCCCAGCACCTTGTACTCAACGCGGCCGGTCACGCCAAAGTCAAATTCGTGCCGAACCGGCTGACCATCCACGATCGCCGGGACCGACGGGCCCTGCTTCTTCGTGAAGTCCGTGTTCGCCTGCCCGATCCCGTCAGTGAACGCCACTTCCGCATTGACCGGGTTGGTCTTGTTGTACCCGCCGTACACCAGGCTCGCGCCCTGCGTCCGGCCTACATAGCCGCCGCCCAGGATCTGGTTCAGCAGCGTGCGCTCAGCGGCCAGCAGATACTGATCGCCGATCAGCGACTCGTGGCTGACAAGGTCCTTGTACTGACCCATCCGCACGCCCCAGTCATCCGCAAACATGTAGCGGACATACGCATCCAGCAACGACAAGTCACCCGAGTCCGGGCCTGTCATCCAGCGGAACTCGTACGTCAGCTCCTTCATGAAAGCGGTGCCTTCAAATGCCAGCTCCAGGCGATGGACTTCGAAACCGTTGCTCAGTTGGTCATCCGTTCCGCCGCTCGACTTGACCACATCCTGCCGGTACGTCGTGTTATTCCAGAACTGGAACAGCACGCTCGGCCGCAAAACCCAGTTCTCGCCAGCGCGGATGTAGAACCCACCGTCGTAGCCCGCCCCCATCTCGCCGCCATTGGCCAGCAACTGGCTCCGCTTCTCGGCGTCACGGAGGACGGCATCCACCGTGGCTGCCAGGTCCTTGCTGTTCTGGGCCTGCTTGGCTTCCAGAGACGCAACCTTGGCTTCCAACTGCTGAATCTTCGCGTCCATCTGGGCTGGCTCCGCCGCCCAGGCAGTTGCCCCGAGCGACATCGCCCCCGCTACAGCCGCGAACAAACGACTCTTGTTGGTCATTACTGTCTCCTTTTCTGAGAGTGGCCTGGCGCCACTTACTTGTGTGGTTCCCAGCGACCGACCACAGCCGCCAAGCGAGCAAACCGGTACCTATAGCGCGGCCACTAGGCCGACACATTCCCGCCAGGGTTGCTCTCGCCTCTGGCGGCCCAACATCTCTTTTGTTCTGCAATACGCATCTTGTCTGGTTCCTGCGCGTCTTCATCAATGCCAGCCGCGGCTCCAGCCGCGAATCTATTCCTCAGATCGCGCACATTTCTTTCCTTTTGCGTATAAGCGGGCGCTCAACAACGCGTCCGCCTTCAAGTTCCGACCGCCTTTCCCGGCCGGTTATCATCTAACCGTCAGCATCAACCGCCGGCTCGCGTCCCGGCGCTCATTTCTCCCACCATTCCGCTACCCGATCACGCTTCCTACCTCTCGTATCCCGCGGCTGCTTGTCCTGGCCTCATTCCGTAAGAGCCTGAGGAACTTTCCGCTCTTGTTCCCATCCGCTATCGGCCACGACCAATACCTATACACCACCTCGCCACTGCCGTCCAGAGCACCGGAGAAACAGCAACCTGATACTGCTTTCGGTCATGCCAAAAGCTTTCCGTCAATTTTTCTGGCCGCGCCATCCAAGTTCGCCTATAGCCCAGTGGCCAATTCCTCACCAAAAACACGTGATTGCGGCCGCAATGCCACTGAACCACAACGCTCTTCCAGCCAGTAGCGTACGATCTTGCCTCGCTGCGTCAAGGACCCCACCCAGTCCGACCCCGCAATCCATCGCTTTCTTCCGCTATGCACAGCGGGCGGCCGAACCACCCCACCGCACAATCCTGGCACGCACCGTCCCATATACCGCATCATGCGCCCTGGCGCACCCCCGCCAACCACAAGAAGGCAAGGCCCCGGCCGAGCAACGCTCGGCCAGGGCCTGGTCCGCAAATAGTGCCCGGCAAATGCCGGAAACCCTGCTCATTTCGCAACCTAGATCAACAACTGGAACTGCGCCCGCAGAATCCATTCCGCGTTGCCGCCGTTGTCGTCCAAGATCCCCAGGCTGGTGGCCGGCTTCGGCGAGCCGTCCGGCAGATACGTCAAATCCACCGTGAACTTCGCCCGATGCCCGGCGCTGCCATCCGCGCCCATGTAGTAGTTCACGCCAAGCGTGATCTCATTGATCGTGTTCACATCATCGCCGGTTGACAAACCGCCCTGCTTGAACATCGGGCCGTTGTCATAGATCGTCGCATCATACCGGGCAAACACTTCCCAGTTGCCCGTGAACAGGTAACTGCCCTGCGCCAGCAAGCCCCAGTTGCTCGAGTTCTGCGTAAAGCCCTGCAGCGATGAGTTGACGTACTGGTACACCACCGCGCCATACAGGCCCAGGCCGCTGGCGTTCTCGTACTGCAAGTCCGTCGTGCCGGTGATCATGTCCCCGTCGCCCGACTGCGTCCAGTCGCCCGCCAGACCCGCAACCAGCAAATCTTCCTTCGTGCCCTTTGCGGTGAAGTCCGAGTAGTTCTTCCAGTCGCCCATGAACTTGTACTCGGCTCGGCCGGCAAGGCCCCAATCCACAGTATGCGCGCCGGGGACCGCAAACACGTCGTCGGTGTGCTTGGTGAAGTCGGTGTTGTACTGGCCGGCTCCGTCGGTGAAGCCCGCTTCAACATTCAGCGCGTTGTTCTTGTTGTAGTTGCCGTACACCAGCAGCACGCCCTGCGTGTAGCCGTCGAACGTTCCGCCGATCAGGGTGTCCATCAACGACACGTCGCACGCCATCAGCCTCTTGGTGCTCATCGTAAACTCGCGCGTCGTCGGGTCCTTGAACTGCCCGCCGCGCACACCCCAGTCATCCGACATCATGTACTTCGCCCAGCCTTCCAACAGGCTCACATCCCCGCTGTTCCGGTTGGTGTCCCACTGGAAGAAGTACGTCAATTCCTTGATGAACGCCGTGCCCTCAAACTCGAACCGCATGCGCCGCACTTCAAAGCCGTTGGACCATTCGTTGTCATCGCCGAACTTGGCATCTTCACGGTAGTTGGTGATGTTCCGGAACTGGAACTGCAAACCGGGCTTCAGCACCCAGGCATCGCCGGCCTTGATGTAGAAGCCGTTGTCATAACCAGCGCCCATTTCGCCGCCATTGGCCAGCAACTGGCTGCGCTTCTCCGCATCTCGCAAAACCGCGTCCACCGTCGCTGCCAAATCCTTGCTGTTGGCAGCCTGCCTGGTCTCCAACGCCGCCAGCTTGTTCTCCAATTCCTGAATGCGTGCATCTTGCTGCACGTCAGGCTCCGCAGCCCATGCAATCGTACCAACTGCAAACAACGCGGCGACGCTCGCCACTAGACGGGATCGATCAGTCATTAGGAGTTCTCCTTCCCAATAGCACCTGCGTGGCGAACTTGCCACATACCATGAGACACTACACTTGGCCGTCAATACAACGGCAAAGGGCGCCAACTGCTAAGAAATCCGCCAGCCGAGCAACCGACAGAATCCGAGAGGCCCGGTAGTCAGACCAAAAAGTTATTACACATGATATCGGCTCGCCAGTCAACCGCGGTTGAGTATTTCGTCTTCAACGGAAGACTGCGCCACACGCTCGGCGGCCCTGGTCGGCAGGTTTGCTGTCGCCACCTCCGATCATTTGCATCAGGAGGAAGTACACCGTAGGCGTGGCTACCAGCGACAGCAGCACCGAAACGCACAGCGCACCGATCACCGCTATCGCCAGCGGCTTGAGCGTATCCGCACCAGACCCAATCCCATACGCCAGCGGCAACATCCCCAACGCCGCCGCCATCGAGGTCATCAACACAGGACGCAGGCGCCGGCGACCCGATCCCACAAGGGCCTCCTCCAGACTCAAGCCACTGGCCCGCAACTGCTCGACAAAATCGAGCATCAAAATGCCGTTCTTGGCCACAATCCCGACGCCAATGATCGCCCCCATGAACGAAATGATGTTCAGCGACGTGCCGGTGAGCCACAGCGCCACAATGGTGCCCAGCAGCGCCAGCACCGCCCCCAGGACGATGGCCAGCGGCTGGAGAAACGAGCGGAACTCCAGGAGCAGCACCGTGAAGACCAGCAGGATGGCCATGATCATCACGATCATGAGGTTGTGGAACGATTCCTGCTGCTGCTGATACAGGCCGCCGAATTCGATGATGCCCGGCGGCAGCGTGGCATCATGGCCGAGCTTGACGCGGATTTCCTCCATCGCGCTGCCGAGATCGCGGGATTCGAGCCGTGCCGTCACGGCCACGTTCTGCCTCAGATCTTCACGCCGCAGTTCCAGTTGGCCAGGCTCCTCACGAACATCCGCGACCTGGCTCAGCATGACAGTCGCCCCGCTCGGCGTCTGCAACGGCAGATCGCGGAGCGTGGCCATGCGGTCAATCCGCGCCGGGTCCACCAGCACCCGTATATTCACCACCCGATCACCCTGGAGGACCGACGATGCCGTCTGGCCAAACTTCGCAGTGTTCACCGCCGGGCGTGGACCGCGCCACTGTCGGACACCAGCGTGGCATAGTTCATGCACGAACACGGAGATTCAGGCCATTGGGGTCCACACTCGGATCGACCCGGACCTGTCCGTCGGGAGTGAGGTAGGCTCGGAACTGCGACTGCACGAGTGGCGAGGCGCCCTTGTGACCGACGCTGGCGTTTGCGTTGCTGGCTGCGTGATGACGATCAGCACCGGCGACGATCCAGACCTCGTCGCAACCGGCGGACGCAAGTCGGCGCATTGCCAGGTGTTCGGGCAGACTCGTGTTGCCCAAGTGATATCGAGTGGCGACGGCGATGGTGCGATGGGGACTTGGAGCAACGAAGGGGGCGACGCGAGTCCACAGGTCGGGTTGCATTCCTGTTCTGGACCCGTGGTGGGGAAGCTTGACAAGGTGTGCGCCGCGAAAGCCCCGCAAGGCCCCGCGTTCGAACGCATAATTCCAGTTCTCGAATTCGACGTCTCCGCCAAGAATGATGCGTGCGTCTCCGTACTCAATCAACAGGCCCAGGGACGTCTGGTTGATTGCGGCGCGGTGCTCTTCGATGTGGCCGTCGAGTTCAACACCGCCGACCAGCCTCCGAAGGTACGCTGATTGCAGGGGCAGCCATGGGCTCAGCGCCTTGATCCGGAAGGGCACGGAACCCGCTCGACGCTTAGGTGTTTCATAGAATGGACAGGGCAGGCCGTCCGTGGAATCCTGAACGCGAGATATGGGGTGCTCATGAATGGCGTCGAGGATACGCGTAACGCTCTTGCTGCTGATGCCGAGAGCGTGGCCGTGTCCGCGGAGGCGATACTGCCGTTCGAGCCGCTCGAAATAGACCTTGGTGTAGGTCATGCCGACGCCGCCCCACCAGCCGAAGAACTCGATGCGCTGGCCAAACTCCTCGAGGATCTGCCCCAGCCCCCGGATGTGATCGTCATGCGGATGGGTGGCGATGACGAAGGCAAGCGGACCGCGCCCGACTCGCCGGTGAAGGTGCTGGAGGACCGGGTTGAGGTGCGGAGGATGGTTCCGGCTGTAGCAGTCCACCACCCCGCACTCGATGCCGCGTGCCGAGGGGTAGCAGATGACGATGGACTCCCCATAATCCGAGCCGAAGATCGTGACTTCCATCATGGCCGAGTCCCCCTACCCCAGTCGATGTTTTTATACCGTTCGTCGAGGGCCTTGTAGTAGCGAAGGACCTCGTCGGGGTTGGACCAGTCCTTGGGCTTGGCGGGATGGTCAGGGTCCGGCATGGGAAGCTTCTTGTGAGAATGCTCAAACCGCTGAATGGCCCTCGCGGCGGCGGATCGCGAGCGGGCGGGGTCCGAGTCGGCAACGGGCAGGAACTCGCACCGCGGCTCGCCGGCCTCTTCCCAGGTCTGGATGACAAACTGGGAACCCTCGCCCAGGTCATGGAATCGATGAAACCAGTCGCGCGGAACATCCGCATAGACCAAGTGCCCCGCCTCGTCCTGGTAGCTGATATTCACCAGATCGTCGTGGACTTTGTCGATCCAGCCGAGCAGGTCGACGGTCTCTGGCTCCATGAGTAACAACATCTTCCGCTTGAGCGCTGTCAGGTAGAACGAGTCGATGACGTAAGAAACGTCGAGGTCAATCGGAGGCATCGCAGTCTTCACGAGTGCGAACCGGAATTGCCCGATGCGAACAACACCCACGGCGCGCTGACATTTTGCGGGCCCTCCGACAAACTCAAAGGAGGCCATATCCTTGTGTTCCAAGGCCCGTTGAAGATCGATACTATGCTCTTGTACGTCCGCTGGTACCCGCCCCACAAAGAGCTGCGGCGCCCCATTGCGCCTTTCGCTGTAACACGCAAAGAGGTCGCACTCGAAAGGCAAATGGCTCAGCGGCTTCTGGAGGCGGGGAAAGCGGTCAACGATCAAGGCCTCTCTCTCGCTCTGGTTAACGTGCGTCATGGCTGCTTCCCTCCCAGAAACGGCTTGATGATCTCAATGGCCTCGTCGGGATCGATGGGCTTGTGCAGGACAGCCTTAGCATAACCGTTCAACTCACGCACGACGGTAGTGTCCGTTACAGCGGTGATCGCCACGACGGGAACATCACGGCAAGTCTTCAGTTCACCTAACGAACCCGACCGATGTCGCAGGAGCAGTTCCTGACCCCGTTTTCGTCGCTCAATATCGGCAAGGACTGCGACGGCGGGCAACATCACGTCGAGGAGCAGAAGGCCATAGGCCTTTGTCTGCATTTTCGCAACGGCTTCGTCTGTGCTTTCCGCCGAATCAACGGTGTGCCCCATGGCAGTCAGCATCGCGGTCAGCCCGCTACGAGCGTTTTCCTCATCTTCGATAAACAGAATGTCCATGATCCAATCTCCTACGAAATGCTTCTGACGGCCGGCCCGGCCTTCGGCAGGCTCACCCGAAACGTCGTGTCGTACCCTTCGTTCATAGCCAGGCGACGGGGATCGCCATAGCGAGCAATGCTCTCGATGGCGATGGTCCCACCATGGCCTACCACGATTCGCTTGGCGATCTTCAGGCCCAGTCCGCTACCCGGCTTGAACCGCGTCTTGTCCTCAACCGTGCGCTGGTATCCCTCGAAAATCTCGTGCTCCGCGTTCTTGGGGATTCCAAGTCCAAAGTCCTTGATTGAGAAAGTGACGAAGTCCTGGCTGGACTTGGCAGTGATCTCAATGATGCTGTGATCGAACGAATATTTGACCGCATTGTCGATAATGTTCGAAAAAACCTGGTCCAGCCGTTCCTTGTCGGCGACGATTGGAGGCAGTGCCCGCAACAATGAGGATACCTGAAAGGTGACTCCCTTTCTTGCTGCGGTGACGAGAAAGTGCTTTATGCACTCGGCCACCAGAAGGCCGATGTTGCTGGACTGGAAATTGTAGCGCACCTCTTCCTTGCCCTCGATCCCCCGGAGCAGGTAGTTGTCGGTGTTGCGCTTGGCTCGGTAGACCTCTTCCTTGATCCTCTGATGAACGGACTTGTGTTCGAAGTCCGTGAACGTGTATCGCAACGATACGGAGAGCTGGAGAATGTTGTGCAGAGGGCCCTTGAATTCATGGGCCACCTCCGCAAGTAGATCCTGTAGCTCCCCGGCTTGCTTGCGGTGCAATTCCGACTGCGCATGCGTCAGGTCATACGTGTGAAAAAGCATGGCCAGTTGATTGGCGAATCCCGCAAAGAGCACCCGATGAGTCGGGGTAATCTCACTGAAGCTGCCGAAGCGGGCACCACGGAGTACACCGTAGCATTTCTGCGATGAAGCGTGCCAGATCCGGGCCAGCAGGCACTGGGACGCTCTTCCCATTTCACTGCACTTGCCGGCCCAAATCTTTCTGCCATCAACCTCGGCCTCCATTGCATTGGGATAGAACAGAGGACCGGCCGCATTGACGGCTCTTCCGGTGAGCCCTTCGCCAACTCGGTAGAACGCTCGGTCGATCGCGTGCTCGGCAGTAACGAGCCTCGGCTCTCCCCGGGGGACATCGCGGACCATGAGCTGCCGTGCGGTCGTCGCGGCCAGAATCAGACGATCCCCATCCAACCGAAACGCAGAGCACTCTGAGACACTCAACAACTTCTTCGCCGTCTCGCAAGCCTTACGAAACACCACGGCGCCCGTTTGCATCGGTAGATCGACAACTGCCTCGATCAGCGCGGCTTCATTGCGCGCAGCACAGTACCGGTCAAAGAGCTGAGCGATCAGCGATGCCAGACCCGAGACAATCTTCTTCGTGTTCTCTAGGATGATATCCGTAACCAAAGGATGGCTCTTGTACGTCTGTTCATCCAAATTAGCGGCGGTGTAAAGAACGGCCCTCGTCAGTTGCTCGCCACTATTGGCCAGTTGACCGGCAAACACTAAGCCCACGATCAATCCGTCCACGAGGACCGGCGCCACTATCTCGGTGAGGTGCGCGTGACACTGGCTGACCAGGGGAACAGGGATGCCATCTCTTATCTGTGAGGAAAGTGCTGCGCCGATGAGATCCCGGATGTCCGAGGCAAAACACCGCGATCCAAACTTCCGCCTTGCCTCTTTACAGATACCGCTGAAAGCGGGCGTCTCGATAACAAAGTCGCCGGTAAGCGACATCAAGTTGATCGAGCCCGCCGCTCCCGTCGCGACATGCTTGACGATCTCGGTCAGGTCTTGGAGGTTGGTGGAGTCCGATCCCGTCGATCCCTCGCGCAGAAAGAACTGATCCAGACTGGGAATCCCCTCCAGGGACTGCGCAACGCTCTCTTTTTCGCCACGCGGCGAATCGATCTTCCCGCGCAGCGACGAACCGATCCGCCGGATGTTCTCGACGTCCAAATCATCCATTCGCTTGGCGTTGGGGCCGCTCCGCTTCTGCACGACCGTCCGGCAGACGCCGGCCACAAAAATCCCCAGCAGAAAACCGGCGTTCTCCTCCATCTCGAACGGGCAGCCTGGGAGTTTCTGCGGCAGGAGCCTGCCGTCGATCCAGGCAAAGAATGCGGGTACGTATTCGCTCTCGACAGACCACAACTCGCCCTTCGGTCCTTCGAAAGCAACTGCAAAACGACGCCGCTCGCCCTCGCCGGTCACATCAAGCCGTCCATGCTCAGCCGGCACGCCCGGCACTTGCCTGCCCAGGGGCCACCGATCTTCCGGCGCCCCTGCAATTTGCGGGCGGACCCGGATCACTTCCTCGCCGTTGGAATCTACCACGACCAACGCTACGCCCAGAACATCTGCCAAGCCCAAAATCGCCTGCTCTAATTGAGCGGACAATGGTAGCTCTGACCCTACGACACCCAACCCCGGTTCCGGTTCCATAGCGCAATACCTCCCGCCGCATTGTGCCGGCGATGTGCCGACCATCCTCGAAACACCGAGATGGCTCCGCCCGAGACAACCCCGAGCCCATTCATTTGACCAACCTTTGCGTATCTGATTATTACACCCAACTGTGGCAAACGCAAGGCGCGGAGCGAAGAGGGGCCAGGGTAATTGCGTTTGGCCAGGGCGGGGCAGGGACTGCAGTATCTTGCGCCTTGCGCTCGGGCTGGCGCGCAAGTATAGTCCGACTCATCGGTTGCGAAGCTTCGCGTTGAACGGCCTGAACCTCTGACTTTGGAAAGGAGCTTTGGCATGGATACCCAAGCGACCGCGAAGTTTTCATACGCCGGTCTGTTGCAGCCCCGCAGCCCTGTCCCTATCTTCATTCTCGTCGTCCAGTGCCTTGCGGATGAGCTTGCCATGGCCGATCACGGGCTGTCAGCCGCCAGACGCCCCGGACCCGTGGCGGGAGGCGCAATGGGTTGGGCGCACGAGATTTCCGCCCCAAGCTCGGCGCCGTAAGTCAGGATCTGCGCGGCCGGCGGAACTGCACCAAACAACAGTGTACCGATGACCGAAAGCACGACGCCCAGGCCAACGGCAAATTGAGGCCGCCGCATTGCAGCCTCGCCCGACAACCCTTGTTCATCGACGGCCCCCTCCGACCGAAGAAACATCACCCCGATAATGTGCAGATAATACGTCGCGGATACCGCCGCATTGATCACCAGAATGATCGCCAGCCACGTGAGTCCCCCCGCCAACGCCGGCCGGATCAGCATCAACTTCCCCAGAAAACCCACCGTCAGCGGTATCCCGATCAGGCTCAAACAACACACCGCCATCCCAAGCCCCAACCCCAGATGCCGACGCCCTTGTCCAGCAAGCTCCTCAAAAGTTTCCGCCGAGTCGTCCCGCCCGTCACGGGCTGGCAGCAACATCAGCACCCCGAACACCCCGCAATTCATGATCCCGTACGCCGCCAGATAAAACAGCACCCCCGACAACGCCAGCGGCCGCGGATCAGGCCTTTGCAGATGCGGAAACAACGCTGCAATCCCCACCAGCATGTACCCGCTGTGCGCCACCGAACTGTACGCCAGGACCCGCTTCACATTGTTCTGCAGCAACGCCAGAACGTTCCCGATCGTCATCGTCAACGCCGCCAGAACCCACAAGAACGTCAGGATCTGCGGCGGCAGCTTGAAGTGGTCCCCCCCAACCACCGTCAGCAGCCTGATCAACGCCACAAACCCCGCGGTCTTCGGCACAAATGCCAGAAACGCCGTCACCGGCGTCGCCGCGCCTTCATACACGTCCCCCGCGTAAAAATGCAACGGAAACGCCGCCATCTTGTACGCAAATCCGATCAAAACCAATATCACCCCGAACATCTGCCACCGCGGCAGCGCTCCCGTCGCCTCCATCGACCCCCTCAGAACCGCCGACATCTCCGCAAAACGGATCTGCCCCGTCGAACCATACAGATAACTGAACCCCAGCAGCATCACCGCGATCGACAGCGCGCCCAGAAAGAAGTACTTGACCGCCGCCTCCTGCGCCGCCGCGATCGGCCGCGAAATCGAAACCATGATGTACGTCGGAATGCTCAACAGCTCCAACGCCATAAACAACACAATCAGATCGTCCGCAACCGCAACCAGCAGCAATCCCGCTATCGACAACAAGAACATCGCATAAAACTCCCCCACATCGCCCCCAAAACGCAATGCCGAGTTCCCCGTCCGATCCGCTCGCGTCGGCCACGCCAACAGCAGCAGAATCACCCCCACCGCCAGCCCCAAAACGCGAATATATCGCCCGAAATTGTCCAGCCGCAGGCTCCCGCTGACCATCTCCACCGGCGCCACCGCCGAGAACAACGCATACACGCTCACAACCAGCGCGCTCAGCAACGCCCCCAACGCCAGCCACGCCGCCACGCCGCGAGCCGCCGTTCTGCGCGAACACCCCAGGAAAAACAGCACGCACGCCGCCCCAACCAGAATCAGCTCCGGTATCGTGATGGATAGCAGGTCAGTCATGCAGTCCCTGTGTTCAATCTATGTTCACACTCGCCGCCATCTCATCGCTCCTTCGCGGCAATCACCGGCGCGTCTGGCACGACCGTTTGCTGCGAAGCCGCGGCATTCACATTCCCGATCAACTGGATCACCGGCTCCCGAAACGTATTCAACATCTTCCCGGGAATCACCCCAATCACCACCACCGCCAGCGCCAGCGGAACCAATATGCCGATCTCCCATCCCGAAAGATCCCGCGGCAGCGGATTCTCCTCCTGATCGTGGTCTTCCGTCTCAACCTCAGGCGTCTTCAGCGGCCCCCAAATCACACGCGCTGCCATATGCAGCATGTACACCGCCCCCAGCACCATGCCCACCGCCGCAACCGCCCCATACACAAATCCCAAATGCTTCGACTTGAACGCCCCCAGAATCGTCAAGAACTCCGACGGAAAACCGTTCAGCCCCGGCAGCCCGACGCTGCTCAGCGTGAACAGAATCCAGAAGAACGCCAACACCGGCATCCTCCTCGCCAACCCCGAAAGCCGGTTGATATCGCGCGTATGGTAACGCTCGTAGATCATCCCCACGACCAGAAACATCGCCCCCGTCGATATCCCGTGGTTGATCATGTACAGGATCGACCCCTGCACCCCTTCGAGATTGATCGCCGCCAGCCCCAACACGCAGAATCCCAGGTGCGCCACCGACGAATACGCCACCAGCTTCTTGATGTCCTGCTGCACCCACGCCGCCAGCGACCCGTAGATCATGCCGATCACACACAGCACCCCCACGACCTTCACCAGCACCCCCAAGTCCGCGTTCACAAAACCCATCGGCAACACAAACCGCAGAATCCCATAGGTCCCCAGCTTCAGCAGCACCCCCGCCAGGATCACGCTCCCCGCTGTGGGCGCTTCCGTGTGCGCCAGCGGCAGCCACGTGTGCAGCGGAAACAGCGGCACTTTCACCGCAAAACCAACCAGAAATCCCAGCACCACCCATATCAACGTCCCCGCCGGCAGCGATTTCGCTCGCTCAACGATCACATCAATATCAAAACGGCCCGCCTGCAACCCCAGGTAAATGATCGCCGCCAGCGTGAACACCGATCCCGAAAACGTGAACAGGAAAAACTTCCCCGCCGCGTATCTCCGCTCCGGCCCGCCCCAGATGCCGATGATGAAAAACATCGGCACCAGCGTCAGCTCAAAAAACGCATAAAACAGCAGCGTATCCCGAGCCATGAACACCCCGAACATCGCCGACAGCAGCACCAACATCCACCCGTAGTACTCCCGCACCCGCTCCCTGATCCCGTGCAAACTCGACGCGATCGCCAGCATCTGCAGCAACGCGGTCAACGCCACCAGCCATAAACTGATCGAATCCACTGCCAACCGCGCCTCGAACCCAATAGGCCCGATCTGCCCCAGGCTCACACCAAACTGCGGATTGGCATCCTTCCAGTCAAAACCAAATAACAGCGCCACCGCGATCCCCGCGCAAATCACGCTCGCCCCCAACCCAACCCCCTTCGCAAACCGCCCATCCTTCACCAGCGCGCAGACCACCGCGCCGGCCGCGGGCACAAACAGAAGCATCAGCAACAGGTACGCCATATTCGCAGCTCAATCCTACAGGAACACGATCACCAGGATCGCCGCAATTGCCAGCAGCATCAGCAACGCATACCCCTGAAGCGATCCGCGCTGCGTCGTCACCTTCAGCGAAAAACCAATTATCTGAGGCACAAATCCAACCGCCCAGATGATCCCATCAACAACCTGGTTGTCCGTCCCGGTACAAACCCGCCCCAGCCGCCGCAACGGCTCCACAATTCCCCCCTGATACACCTCATCCACCCAGAACTTCGCCTCCACCACCCGGCTAATCCTCGGAAACCGCCTCGCCAGTTCCTCCCCACGCTCCCGATACTTCAGATGCAGCAGATACGCCACATAAATCCCCATCAACGCAATCAACCCGCTCGCCACCATCATGTTCGTGTGCAGTCTTGCCAGACTCGGCAGGCGTTCCTTGTCGATCTCCTCCGCGCCAAACGCCCCCGCGATCAGGTTGTTGTGCCCATACGTCAACCCCGCCAGCTCGTGCGACAGCAGAATCGACGGGCTGTTACTCAGGAATTCGCCCAGGCTCTGATGATGCCCCGGCCAGTCCGGCCAGTTCAGGTACCCCGCGAACACCGCCCCAAGCGCCAATACCGCCAGCAGCATCATCATCGTCGCCGGCTCATGATGATGATGCCCACCACCATGCTCCTCGTGCGCCGGCGCCGCGGGCACCATCAGCGGCCCCTGAAATACCCGAAAATACAGCCTGAACGAGTAATACGCCGTCAGAAACGCCGTCACCAGCAGCACCATCCCCAGCAACTTGCTGTGGAAATACACGTTCGCAATGATCTCGTCCTTGGAGAGAAACCCGCTCAAAAATGGAAGTCCCGCCAGCGCCAAACACCCAATCAGCATGAACCGGTTCGTCCACGGCAACACCCGCTTCAGCCCGCTCATCTTCCGCATGTCCAGCTCACCCATCATCGCATGCATCACCACCCCCGACGACAAAAACAGCAACGCCTTGAAAAACGCATGTGTAACCAGGTGAAAGATCGCCGGCACCGGCGCAAACAACCCCGCTCCCGCAAACATGAACCCCAACTGACTGATCGTCGAATACGCAAGAACCTTTTTCAAATCGAACTGCCGCAGCGCAATCACCGCCGCGAAAATCGCCGTAAACGTCCCCACCGCCGCGATCGTCAGCAGCGCCAATCCATTCGGTATGAACAGCGTCCCGCACCGCACGATCATGTACACCCCCGCCGTCACCATCGTCGCCGCATGGATCAGCGCGCTCACCGGCGTCGGCCCCTCCATCGCATCCGGCAGCCACACATACAGCGGAAACTGCGCCGATTTCCCAAACGCCCCCAACATCAACAGAAACGGAATCCACCCCAACGCCGACACCTGGAACGGCGTCACATTCGTCGTGATCGCCATCTCCAACACACCGGTATTCGTGTTTGGCCCCCGCCCAAAATAGCTCACCGTCCCAAATGCCACGAAAATCAGCATGATCCCCAGGCTGAACCCGAAATCCCCAATCCGGTTCACCAGAAACGCCTTCTTCGCCGCCTCCCGCGCCGATGGCCTCTCGTAATAATACCCAATCAGCAGATACGAACACAGCCCCACCCCTTCCCACCCAAGGTACAGCAGCACGAAATTGTCCGCCATGACCAGCACCGTCATGGCGAAAATGAACAGCCCCAGGTACGCAAAAAACCGGAAATACCCCTCTTCCCCCACCATGTACCCCTTCGAGAACATCGTAATGAGGAACCCCACCCCCGTCACCACACACAGCATCACCGCCGTCAGCGGATCCAGGAAAAAACCCACTTCCGCACTAAAGCTGCCCGCCTCTATCCAAGTGTAAATATGCCGCGTAACCGAGACCCCCTCCAATCCACGCCCATGCGGCACTTGCCCCATCATCCCCACCAGCAGCATCAAGCTCAAAACCGCGCTCCCCCCCACCGTAATCCAAATAGGCCAATGCGACCGCTCCTTCAGCCACCGCGCGCCAAGAAACCCCGAAATCACCGCCCCAATCAACGGCAGCAACGGAATCAACCACGAATATTTAACCGCAAATAGGTCGTGCATAATGCGAGTTGATAGTCAGTAGTTGATAGTCGGTAGCTGCTACTGAGGCTCCTCCAAGGATTTCTGAAGACCGCGAGTGATCCGAGCGACTTCGTCGAGTTGCAGTAGGACCGGATCGAGGGCGAGCTGTGACACATACTCAAGTCGAGAGCCGAGCAGCAACTGTGTCTCCACTTCCTGCAGAGACCCCATGGCGATCCGTGTAAACCGTTGGAAATCCGTCTTGCTGCCGCGCCCTTGGCCTTCAGCAATGTTAGATGGCACAGAGACTGCCGCCCGCCGCACCTGGCTCGTCAGCGCATATATCTCTTCCTTCGGGAACATGCGAGTTACGCCATAGACTGCAACGGCGAGGTCCATTGCCTTCTGCCACCCCACCAAGTCCTTATAACTCTTCGCCACCGGCGACTCCCTTCTCTCACGCCTTCACTGCCAACTACCCACTACCAACTACCCACTACCAACTACCCACTACCCCTTCAACTCCCGCCACGCATCCACATCCAGCGTCAATCGCCGCCGGAACAGCAGCACGATCAAGCCCAACGCCAGCGACGCCTCCGCCGCCGCTATCACCAGCAGGAAAATCACAAACACCTGACCATCCAGCCCCGCGTAGTACCGGCTAAATGCAACAAAATTGATCGCCACCCCCTGAAACATAACCTCCGTGCTCAAAAACAGCACGATCAGGTTCCGCCGCGTCATAAATCCGATCAGCCCGATCACAAACAGGATCGCGCCCACCGCCAGATACTGTTGCAGCACTACATCGCTCATAACGCTCTTCACAACTCCCCCAACCAACCAAATCCTATCGCTCCGGATACGCTTTCGCCCGCGGGTTCTCCGTCCCGTACACCGGCACGTTATGCGGATCATCATCCTGCACCGCCACCCGACCCGGATCAACCGCCCGAGTCTCCGGCACCTGCCGCCGAGCTATAATCACCGCCCCAATCATCGCCACCGTCAGCACCAGCGCCGCCACCTCCAGACTCACCGTCTGCCTGATGAAAACATACTCCCCTACCTGCTTCGTCGTCCCCTGCACACCGACATTCGCCTTCACCCCAGCCAGATTCGTCGCCGCCGAACCATCAAAAATCAAAAACAAAATCAACCCCATCATCACAAACCCCACCGCCGACGCCAACACCGGCTCCCGGCTATGCCGGTCATACTCCGCTCCGACCGTCACCTTCCCCACCCGCTCTACCTGCTGAGCCAACATGATCACGAATACATACGTCACCAGAATCGCCCCCGCATAAATAAGGATCAGTGCCGCCGCCACAAACTCCGCCCACAACAACACAAACAACCCCGCCGTCGCCACCACCGTCAACACAAAATACAACGCCGAATACACCGGCTTCTCATGGCTGATCACGCGCATCGCGCTCATCACCGCGATCCCCGAGAACAGCCAGAAATACACCTGTGTCGCCCCCTTCATCGCCTCCTGCCGCACCAACAGCGCCACAAACACCAAGAACACCACCAACAGCAGCGCACCTCCGATCTTACGAATCGATCTCTCCTTCCTCCCAGGCAACAACATCACCGTCCCCACCCCAGCCACGATACACAGCACCAACACCACAATCGGCGGCACCACGCTCGCCCCCAGCGCCAAGCTCCCAAAGATAACTGACGCAACTACAGACATGAATCTTCGACCAGCAAAATCCTATCATCCTCTACGCTTTACCTGAACCGAAAAGTCTATGAGTGGCCCTCCGCTTTAGCAAGAACACCTCCAGTGAATAACAACCGCCCGATCACATCGGCTCCTTTTCCACCGTCTGGTCATACATCTTCAACAACTTCTCCTTGTCAAAAATCATCTCCTGCCGCGTCAGCCCCACGATGTCATATTCATGCGTCAATTCGATCGCATCCACCGGACACGCCTCTTCGCACATCCCGCAGTAAATGCACCGCAGCTCGTCGATGTCGAACTGGATCGGATACTTCTCCCGATCTGCCCACGGCGACTCCCCCGCCTCAATGTGGATACAGTGCGCCGGACACGCCGTCGAACACATGAAACACGCCACGCACTTCACCCGCCCCCCCTCATCCTTGTTCAGCCGATGCACCCCCCGATACGTCCGCAGGTTCATCCCCCCCTCCACCACCGGAATATCCTCCCGCTTCTCCTCCGGGTACTGAATCACCCGGTCCTTCCCGGTCAATGTCATAAACATGTGCTTCAACGTCGTGCCCATCCCCACCAGCATCTGCGGCACATAAAACTGGTCCGCCACCGACAGCCTGGGCTCCTGCAATTCAATGATCTCTGTGTCTTTCATAGCTGATTGCTGACCCCCACAAGAAATTCCCGCTTCGTCTGAACAACCGCCTCCACTTCCCCCGCCGCCGGCACCGGCGTGTGCGAAAACCGACTCCCCGGTATCCCAATCCGCCGATTCGTCAGCGGCGGCGGCGGCAACACCCGGCTCAGCACCATCGCACCCAATAGCAGCCCAATATTCACCCCAAACAACAAAAGCGCCGTATACCCGTCAATCCGCCTGAGGCTGCGGAACGATTCATCCTGCGCCACCGCAAAGTACAGCGCGATCGCCGTCGCCAGCAATACAACCAGCGACAACGGTATAAACGACCGCCACGCCAGCATCATCAACTGATCAAACCGGAACCGCGGCATGCTCCACCGCACCCACATGAACACAAATATCACCACCAGAACCTTGATGAAATAGACCGCACACCGCAGCAACACCACCACCCAACTGCTCGTCACCGCCGGATGCTGCGCGTCCGGACCCAGCAGCCCCGGCAAGTGCCACCCCCCAAAAAACAACGCCACACACACCGAACTCGTCACGATCATCTCCGCATATTCCGACAGCAGCAGCAAACCCAGCCGCATCGACGTGTACTCGGTGTGATACCCCCCCACCAGCTCCTGCTCCGCCTCCGCCAGGTCAAACGGCGACCGATTCGCCTCCGCGTGAATGCACGTCAAAAACATCAAAAACGCCAGCGGCTGCGCAAACACATTCCACGCCGGAATCACCCCCCCCCAATAGTGCGCCTGTTTCTCCACAATCTGCCCCAGGTCCAGCGTCCCCGTCATCACCACGATCGTCAGCAGACACAACCCCAGCGGAATCTCATACGAAATCATCTGCGCCGTCGCCCGCAGCCCCCCAATAAACGAATACTTGTTGTTCGACGCCCACCCCCCCACCACCACCCCATATACCGCCAACGACAGCACCGCCACCAGAAACAGCAGCCCAATGCTCAAGTCCGCAATCTGAAACGCGTACTCATACATGATCCCATACGTCCCCGCCTCCACCACCCGTGGCTCCCCAACCAGATCCGCATTCATCGGAATCGACGCGATCGCCGCCGCCAAGACATCCTGCCCCGCAGCCACGCTGATCTGCGTCTCAACACGATGCACGCCCCCCCACGGAATCACCGCCATCGCCACAATCACCACCAGCATCATCGCCGCCGGTGCCGTCGTAAACAGCACCTTGTCCGTACCCCCCGGACGGTAATCCTCCTTGAAGAACATCTTCAACCCATCCGCCAGCGGCTGCAACAACCCCCAAGGCCCCACCCGGTTCGGCCCGATCCGATCCTGCGTCCACGACGCCACCTTCCGCTCCAACAATATCAAATACGCCACCGTCACCAACACCACCCCAAACGCAACCAACGCGATATAAACAAACGGCGGAATAACGGATAACCAATCCATAATCCTGTCACCAACTATCAACTACCCACTATCAACTATCCACTCTCCTCACAACTCCACAAACTCAAACGCCGCCTCTTCCTCCCGCGCCACCGGCGCGCGAACCGACTCAAACGGCTCACCCATCTCCTTCCGAATCCCCGCCCCATTGTACAAACCCGCCCGCCCCAACAGATTCATATACACATCCCCTTCCCGCCGACAACCCACCGGCGGCACAACCGCCGCTTCAAACGCCTGCAACCGCCCCTGATGATTCTCCCAGCAACCCTCCTTCTCCGCCCACGCCGCCCCCGGCAACACCACCTCCACCGCTCCCGCCAGCACCGTCGGCAAAATGTCCTGCATCACCCGAAACCCCTTCTTCATCCCCGCCGGCAGATCCTTCGGAACCCAATCCCCAAGATACCCGCCAACGATCCACCCTCCCTTCACTTCCTTCACCTCCGCCCGATCCCCCTTCACGAACTCCTCAAACGTCGCCGTCGGCCCACCAAGCTTCTCCATCACCCGCCGCACCCCTTTCGCATTCGGCACCTTCTCCCCCTTGATCACAAACGTCTGCTTCCCCGTCAGCGAATTGCAAAAAACCTCATCCTCCCCCTTCCCCAGCACTGGCCCCAGCACCAACAGCGCCTTCGGATCCAGTCTCCTCATATACTGCCCCAATAACCACGCCTCCTCGCACGCCATCATCGGCGACAACACCGCATACAACGACCCCGCCTTCCCCGTCGCCACCACCTGCTGCAACCCCCCCGCCGCCATTTCCAATGCCCGATCATACGTCGTCTCTATCTGCGACCCGTACTGCATCCGCATCGGCTGCACCACCCGCCTCGGGTCCCGAACGATCTTGTATGAATACCGCGTGTCGTCGCTGATCCACCACTGGTTCACCTCCCCGTTATACCGCGGCTTGATCCGGTAAATCACCCCTTCGTTGTAGTCCAGGTAAATGTTCTCTCCCCCAGAATCCACCGGGCTTACCGACGCCGCCTGCTTCAGCAGCCACACCCGCTGCTTAAACAGAAAATCCTTGTCCAACAACGCCCCCACAGGGCAAATATCCACCACATTCCCCGACAGCTTGTTATCCAGCGGCCTGCCAGGGAAAATGTCGATCTCCTCTCTCGCCCCCCGCCCTTGAACATAAAGCTCCCCGCCCCCGGAAATCTCCCGCGTAAACCGCACGCACCGGCTGCACATGATGCACCGGTCGTTGTACAACAAAACGTGCTGGCCCACGTCCTTCTTGGGCTTCTTGTGCTTCTCCTCCTCAAATCGCGACTCCGATCGCCCGTATTGATACGAGTAATCCTGCAAATAACATTCCCCCGCCTGGTCGCACACCGGACAGTCCAGCGGATGGTTGATCAGAAGGTACTCCATCACCGCCTTCTGATTGGCAATCGCCTTCGACGAACTGGCGTGAACCACCATCCCCTCACGAACCGGCGTCTGGCAGGCAGGCACAAGCTTCGGAATCCCCTCCACCTCCACCAGGCAAATCCGGCACGACGCCACAATGGACAATCCCGGATGGTAACAGTAATACGGCATCACAATGCCATGATCCAGGCACGCCTGCAGTATCATCTGCCCCGGCTTGCAGTCGATGCTCTTGCCGTCAACCATGATCTTGGGCATAGATGGACGATCATATGCGAGCTTGTGCAGATTTTCACGTGGAGATCTTGATGCGCCGCCTCCTGCTCATCTGTGCCGGATTCCTCACCCTCGCCCTCCTCCCAGCCTACGCCGCCCAGCTCCGCCTCCAGGAGAACGAAGTCTCCCTCGGCCGCCTGCCCGAACGCCTCCTCCCCCAACAGGTCACCGTCAGCCCCGACGGCCGACGGACCGCCTACGTCGCCCAACGCGGCACGCGCGTCGTCGCCGTCGTCAATGGCCAGGAAGCCAAACCCTATGACTGGATCGTCCGCGGCTTCGTCGGCTTCACCCCCGACAGCAAACACGTCATCTACCAGGTCCGCCGCGGCCCAAAAATGCTCACCGTCATCGACGGCGTCGAAGCCAAAGAATATGACTCCGTCGACAACTGGGTCTGCTCACCCGCCGGCAGCCGCGTCGGCTACGTCGCTAAACGCGGCCCAAAATACCTCGCCGTCATCGATGGCGTCGAAGGCAAAGAATACGACAACGTCCGCATCGCCGCCCTCTCCCCCTCAGGCCGCACCGCAATCATCGCCGAAATCGCCGGAAAAGATTGCCTTGTCGTCGATGGCGTCGATGGCCGCCTCTACCAACGCATCGTCGATGCAAAAATGAGCCCCGACGGCAAACGCCTCGCCTTCCGCGCCCAACGCAACGAAAACTCCGCCTTCATGGTCATCGACGGGCTCCCCGGCAATGCCTACCCCGCCGTCGAACCCGCCGAGTTCAGCCTTGACGGCTCCCGCGTCGCCTACGCCGCCGGCCTTGAAACCGCTCGCACACTCGTCGTCGATGCCGCCGAAATCACCCCCCCCACCGGCAAGTTCTCCCAAGCCCCCGTCTTCAGCCCCGACGCCAAACGCCTCGCCTACGTCGTCTCTAAAGAAGGCGACACCGCCGCCGTCGTCCTGGACCAAACCCCCGGCAAAGCCTACGACTCCGTCACCCAATTGCGCTTCAGCCCGAACGGCAAACGCCTCGCCTACGTCGCAACCAAAGCCAGTCGCAACATGCTCGTCATCGACGACGCCGAAATCGGCCAATACGACGCCATCACACCCGACAGCCTCGCTTTCAGCCCCGACAGCCAACACCTCGCGTGCATCGCCCGACGCGGCGACAAGGAATTCGTCGTCCTCGACGGCGCCGAAAGCAATCCCTACGACCGCATCCTCATCGGCGAATCCCTCCGCTTCGCCGACGACCGCTCCATCCACGTCATCGCCGTCCGCGATCGGCTCGTCACCCGCCAGCGCGAAGACGGCCCCGCTCGCATCCACCAGCGCGACCTCTTCGCCCTTCAACTCCGCCTCGCCGAATAACACCCCCCCGCGTACCGGCCCGACCGCAGGCCCACCCCATCATTTGCTTGGCGAGTTCCACTAGCCGACCGCCCGGCCTAATATATATCCCGTCCGCTGCACGACCCCGTTTGCCAAACGGTGGGTCTGCTGCGATACCGGTTTGTCATGAGTCCTTTGTCACTCGTCATTCGCAACACGCGACAGCCTGCAACTGACCCCTGACAACTGACCCCTGACAACCACTACAGAAAGGTTGTCACACTTGGTGCGCCCTTCATTCCTCGACATCGTCCGCCAACGCATCCTCGTCCTCGACGGTGCCATGGGCACCAGCATCCACACCTACCCCCTCGACCTCCATCGCGACTGGCTCGGCCATGAGAACTGCTCCGAAATCCTCACCCAGACACGCCCTGACGTCATCCGCGAAATCCACGAATCCTTCCTCGCCGCCGGCTCCGACGCCGTCGAAACCAACACCTTCGGCGCCAACCGCATCGTCCTCGCCGAATTCGGCATCGCCGACCAGACCTTCGACCTCAACAAACGCGCCGCGGAAATCGCCCGCGAGGCCTGCCTCCGACACGAATCCCCAGACCGCCCACGCTTCGTCATCGGCGCCGCCGGCCCAGGCACCAAACTCCTCACCCTCGGCCAAACCACCTGGGAACTGATGGAGCAAAGCTACTACGAGCAATTCCGCGGCCTCATCGCCGGCAACGTCGACGCACTCCTCATCGAAACCGCCCAAGATCTCCTCCAAATCAAATGCGCCATCGCCGCCGCCACCCGCGCCCTCGCCCAAGCCCGCATCCAACTCCCCCTCATGGTCCAATGCTCCATGGACAACAACGCCGGACAATCCATGCTCCTCGGCACCGACGCCTCCGCCGTCGTCGCCTCCATCCTCCCCTACGACCAGGTCGTCTCCCTCGGCCTCAACTGCGCCACCGGCCCCACCGAACTCACCGAACACGTCCATTACCTCTCCCAAAACTGGCCCAGGCTCATCAGTGTCCTCCCCAACGCCGGCATGCCCCTCATGGTCGATGGACACGCCCAATTCCCCCTCACACCCCCGGATTTCGCCCGCGCCATGATCCGCTTCGTTAACGACTTCGGCGTCAATATCGTCGGCGGCTGCTGCGGCACCACCCCCGCCCACATCAAAGCCCTCTGCACCGCCATCGGCGACCGCGCCCCTAAAACCCGCTCCGTCACCGTCAAACCCCAAATCTCCAGCCTCATCTCCGCCACCGACATCCGCCAGGAAACCAGTTACCTCATCGTCGCCGAACGCACCAACACCAATGGCTCCCGACAATTCAAACGCCTCCTCCAAGCCGAAGACTGGGATGCACTCGTCTCCATGGCCCGCGACGAAATGCGCGACGGCGCCCACGTCCTCGACCTCTGCGTCGATTTCGTCGGCCGCGACGGCGCCCGCGATATGCACGAAGTCGTCAAACGCTTCGTCAACTCCCTCCCCGCACCCCTCATGCTCGATAGCACCGACCCCAAGGTCATGGAAGCCGGCCTCAAGCTCACCGGCGGCCGATGCATCCTCAACTCCATGAACCTCGAAGACGGCGAAGAACGCATCGCCCTCTTCTGCTCCCTCGCTAGAAAATACGGCGCCGCCGTCGTCGCCGGAACCATCGACGAAGACAAACAGAACGCCATGGCCCGAACCGCCGCCCGCAAAATCGCCATCGCCAAACGCATCCGCAACCTCGCCGTCAAATTCGGCCTCAAAGACGAACACATCCTCTTCGACCCCCTCGTCCTCCCCATCTCCACCGGTCTCGAACCCGACCGCCGAAACGCCCTCGAAACCATCGAAGGCATCCGCCTCATCACCCAACAACTCCCCAACTGCCACTCCGTCGTCGGCCTCTCCAACGTCAGCTTCGGCCTCAAACCCGCCGCCCGCGTCGTCCTCAACAGCGCCTTCCTCCACGAATGCCGCCAAGCCGGCCTCACCGCCGCCATCGTCCACGCCTCCAAAATCCTCCCCAAAAACCGCATCCCCCCCGAACAATGGTCCGCCGCGATGGATCTGATCTATGACCGCCGAGTGGATGGCTCCGACCCCCTCACCCGCTTCGTCTGCCTCTTCCCCGACGACGAAAGAACCGGGACGGGGACGGTTTCCGCGCCCCCCGAAGAGAACCTCCCCATCGAAGAAACCCTCAAACGCCACATCGTCGTCGGCGAAAAACGCGACCTCGCCCTACACCTCGACCGTGCCCGCCTAACCTACAAACCCCTCGACATCATCAACAACTTCCTCCTCGAAGCCATGAAAATCGTCGGCGACCTCTTCGGCTCCGGACAAATGCAGCTCCCCTTCGTCCTCCAATCCGCCGAAACCATGAAAGCCGCCGTCGCACACCTCCGACCCTACATGGAAAAAGTCGAAGGCCAATCCAAAGGCCGTATCGTCCTGGCCACCGTCCGCGGCGACGTCCACGACATCGGCAAAAACCTCGTCGATATCATCCTCACCAACAACGGCTACACCGTCATCAACCTCGGCATCAAACAACCCATCCTCGATATCCTCAAAGCCGCCCTCGATCAGAAAGCCCACGCCATCGGAATGTCCGGCCTCCTCGTCAAATCCGTCGGCGTCATGAAAGACAACCTCGATGAGCTCAACGCCCAGAACATCACCCTCCCGGTCCTCCTCGGCGGCGCCGCACTCACCCGTGACTACGCCGAAGAAACACTCGCCTCACTCTACAAAGGCCCCCTCCTCTACTGCCGCGACGCCTTCGACGGCCTCCACGTCATGGACGCCATCTCCACCAATCAACTCCAAAAAACCCTCTCCGCCCAACAACAACGCACCGAAAAACGTCGCCGCCTCCGCGAATCCGCCGTTCGCCCCGCCTCCTACGACGCCGCCGACGCCCCCAAAATCGCCAAGAACAACCCCGTCCCCACACCCCCCTTCTGGGGCCGCCGCATTGTGACCGACCTCCCCATCCGCGAAATCTTCCCCTATATCAACGAAAACGCCCTCTTCCGCGGCCAATGGGGCTACAAACAAGGCAAACTCTCCCCCGAAGAATTCAAACAAACCATCGAACAAAAAGCCCGCCCCATCTTCAAGGACCTCCAACGCCGCGCCGCCGCCGAAGGCTTCCTCGCCCCCAAAGTCGTCTACGGCTATTTCCCCGTCCAATCCGCCGGCAACGACCTGATCGTCTACCACACCGAAGAATTCCCCCCCTCTTCCTTCAACCCCACCGCCAAACCCCGCGAACGCCTCCGCTTCACCTTCCCCCGCCAGGAAGGCCGCCGCCGGCTCTGCATCTCCGACTTCTTCCGCTCCGTCGAGTCCGGCCAGTACGACGTCCTCGCCCTCCAACTCGTCACCGTCGGCGACCACGCCACCACCCTCGCCGAAAAACTCCGCCTCGACAACAAATACCAGGACTACCTCTACCTCCACGGCTTTGGCGTCGAATCCGCCGAAGCCCTCGCCGAGTTCTGGCACAAACGCATCCGCGCCGAGCTTGGCTTCTCCAGCGAAGACGCCCCTACCATCCCCAAACTCTTCCAACAGGGTTATCGCGGCTCCCGCTACTCCTTCGGCTACCCCGCCTGCCCCAACCTCGAAGACCGCACCCTCATCGTCGAACTCCTCCACCCCGAATCCATCTCCGTCACGCTCACCGAGAGCTTCATGCTAATCCCCGAACAATCCACCGACGCCCTCGTCGCCCTCCACCCGCAAGCCAAGTACTTCGACGTGTAATGCCGCCCCTCACCAGATGACGTCCACCCCATACCGCCCGATCTGCGGATCCCCCGTAATGATCGGCACCCGCTCCACCACCGCCTGCGCCACCAACAGCCGATCAAACGGGTCTTTGTGATGCATCGCCAGCCCTGCAACTCCCACAGCATGCTCAATCGACACCGGCAGCTCCGTCATCCGCAGCAGAGACATCTGTTCCCCGATGAACTTCGCAGGTTCGGACGGCAGATGGAGTTTCTTTATCTGAAGCTTGATCGCGATCTCCCACGCCGTCGCAGCGCTGAACAAGAGATCCGTACCTGGGTCCATGATCACACGCCGCGCCTCCTGCGACAGCCGCGGATCGTCTGCCGTCACCCAGAGGAAACTATGCGTGTCGAGCAAAGCCCTCATTTTTCCTCTTCCCCATAGAAGAGCTTGAGCACGTCATCCGGCAGCGGTGCATCAAAATCGTCGCTCATCCAGATCTGCCCCTTCGCAGTCCCCGGAACACGCGGCACCCGAGCCGGCTCCACCGACACCAGCTTCGCCACCGGCTTCCCCGCCTTCGCTATAATCACTTCTTCCCCACCCTGAACACGTTTAAGTAGCTGTGAAAGCTGGGTCTTAGCAACATGTATATTCACCGTCAGCGCCATACCTAACAATATAAACTAAGTCCCGGACTAAGTCCACTAAAATCTCGCGTCCTCATCACCAGCCCCCCGCACTCTCTGAACCCTGAACCCCGACCCCTGAACCCTCAATGAACAATCTTCAAAAACTTCACCAATATCAGAATCAGCAGAAAAATCAGGTAAAATCGCAGAAAATACAATGCAAACTTCACCGTCCGCGTCATCCGAATCCGTGGCATGTTCAACCTCCTGTCCTCGCCCTCATCACCAGCCCCTTCATAATGTCATTGTAATGGATCACCCCCAGAAGATGATCCTGCCGGTCCACCACCGGGATCATCCGATAGTGATACTTCGCGAACATCTCCGCCAAGTCGTCCCGAACGTCATCTTCCTCCGCCGCCACCACCGGCGACGCCATCATCTCCCCCATCCCCGTCTCATCCGCCGCCAACACCAGATCCCGCAGGTCCACCACCCCCAACAGCACCTTCTCCTCGCTCACCACATACACATACGAGATCGCCGCATGTTCCCGCCCCGATGCCCGCAACGAACCCAGCACCTCACCAACCTTCGCCTCCCGCCCAACCGCCACGAAATCTCCCGACATCAGCGTCCGCGCCGTCGCCTCCCGCGCCGACACCAGCATCCGGATCCGCTCCTGCTGCTCCTTCGGCAACAGACCCATCAGCTTGCTCATCTCATCGTGCGGCAACACCGACAACAAATCCGCCAACTGCGGCACCGACATCTCCGATAAAATCGTCCGCGCTCGCTCCTGCCTCAAATTCGCGATCAACTGCCGCTGCGCCCGCGGCTCCGCCTCCATCAGCGTCTCCGCCGCCTTCTCCGAATCCAATGCCGAAAACACCGCCTCCTGCTCGTCCCCGCTCAACTCCTCCAACGCATCCGCCAAATCCTCGCTCGGCAGATCCGCCAACTGCTTCCGCGTCACCGACAGCGAAACCTTGTCCGTCTGCACCGCGTCTTCCACGCTCAACGGCTGCACATATCGCCACGAAATGAACTGGTCCTTCAGCGGCACCAGCCGCGAGACCCCCCACTTCCTCAAAAAACCGTTGAACGAAATATCCACGTGGATCAGCAGCATCCGCCCCTTCGACTCCAGCAGATGTACATCGTTCACCACCTCCACCCGCCGCCCGTCCGTATCCAGAATCGTTCGCCCCATCAGATGCTCGTCCAGCATCATCCAGCCCGGCTGATCCACAAACGGCGGATACTTCCCGCCCCCCTCCGGCGGGCTCACAAAAATCGCATCATCCTCAATCCGCTGAACCTTGTTCCACGGCACAAATTCCGTCGGCTCACCCCACCCGTGCGAAATGTATATCCCCACCGCCTCCGGATAAGGCTCCGCCAGCTTGAACACCAAATCCGTCAGTTTCCCCACCTGGTCCGTGATCTTCCCCGTGCAGATCCGCCGCTTCACCAATTGCGAAAAATACAGCGCCTGGTAATCCTTCCCGACCGCTGCGGCGGCGGGCGGCTTCGTCGAATTGGCAGGTGAATGCGGCATGATCTGGTCCTATGAACCCGATTTTAGGAACTCCGGGAAAAGCACCGAAATCGCAAATACCGTCGACATCAATACCACGAAAAAAATGATCCCCCAGTTCACAATGTTCTGCCACCGCGTGTTCGCATAGTCACCCATCGTCCCCTTGTCATTCAACAACAACACCAACGCCAGCAGCGATGCCGGCAGCAGCGTCACCGCCACCACCTGCACAAACATCGTGATCGTCACCAGCGGCGCACCAGGGATCAGCACCACCGCCCCAGCCGTCCCCAACGTCAACAGATACACCACATAAAACCACGGCGCATCCCGAACGCTCTTGTTCAGCGAGTGCGCCCATCCAAAAACCTCCCCCACCGCCCAACTCGTCGACAGCGAAATGCACAACGCCCCCAAAAAACCCGCGTCAAACAGCCCGATCCCAAACAGAATACGCGCCCATTCCCCCTTCCCCGCCGGCAACAGCGGCTTCAACGCATCCGCCGCCTGTGTCACATTCTCCACCACAATCGGCGGCTGGTGATAATACAGCGCCGCACCCGTCGTAATAATGATGAATATCGCCACCAGCCCCGTCAGGAACGACCCCACAAACGTGTCCATCTTCCCAAACTTCAGATCGCGAACCTCCATCCCCTTGTCCACCACCGCGCTCTGCTGAAAAAAAATCTGCCACGGTGTAATCGTCGTCCCGATATTCGCCATCAGGAAAAACACCAGCGTCGCATCGACCCCGCTCGGAAACTTCGGATTGTAAAAACCCCCCGCAACCTCCCCCCAACCCGGCGAATCCGGAGTGTGCATCGCCCAAATCGCCGCCGGAATGTAAACCAGATTGAAAACGCAAAACAGCAGCGTCAGCTTCTCAAACGTCCAATACTTCCCGCTCATGACCACCGCCATGAGCACCCCCGTCACCACCACATACGTCACAATCCCTGGAATATGGAATATCTTGCCCGCTTCCACCATCCCAATATACTCCGTCACCAGCGTCAGCCAGTTCACCAACGCTAAATCAGAAATCGAAAACCACCCCCAAAATGGCCCAAAAGCATCAAAAATCGCCTCCCCATGCCCTCGCTTCGTCACCGCCCCCAGACGCACCGTCATCTCCTGCACGCAATACGCCATCGGGATCAGAATCAAGAACACCCACAAAAACGAGAAACCGTATCGCGACCCCGTGACCGCATACGTCTGAATCCCCCCAGCATCATTGTCCGCCACCATCGTGATGATGCCCGGCCCCAGAATCGCCAAAAACAACAGCGACCGCCGCCTCAGTCGCCCTGCCTGGTGAATACCCTTGCTGAGCCAATACATGGCGAATTCGTCCCTATTCCGACTGAACTATAGGGCCATTTCACCGGAACACGCAGGCCAAAACCAGCCACAACCCTTGAGGTGCACCTCTTCCTCAACTCCATACCTTCCGCCACCGCCCCAAGATCCTACTGCGCACCCGTACCCAAGCTCCATCCTTGCCGCCCAATGAAGCCGCGCATTTCATCCAACCCATCAAGCTTTGTCAATCACCCAATCGTCATCTTCGCCCAATACTCCCGCAGTCCGCTCGCGCTCCCCACACCAACCACTCCCCCTCGCGCAGACCAACGCCCACGGCACCGCCGTGGATTCTTTCCCCCTCTCCCCCATGCTACCGCCTAGATCCGCAACCCCCCGCGCCACAGTCCCCCACTCCCTCGACTCATGCCCCAGGCCGCACTGCCGGCGTCACAGGCACGCTCTGCTGCGCCCCGCCCCGCGCGCCTCCCCCACGCCCACCAGGTGCCCCCCCCCCCCCCCCCCCCCCCCCCCCCCCCCCCCCCCCCCCCCCCCCCCAAATCCCCGATCGCTCGCCTCGTCTCCTCTTCCTCAGCTCTCTTCGCAGTCGCATACGCTTCCAATGCCTTCAACTGCTCCGCCGTCAGCACCCCCTTCAGCCGCTTCGTCGCCTCATCCATATTCGGCCCCGTCGCCATCAGCTCCTGACGCTTCTGAAACACATCCCGCAACCCCCCCCGGTCCCCGCTGTCTCGCACCGCCTGCATCTCCTTGTTCAGCTTCGCAAGATCCGCCGCATGGTCCTTCCGCCACTTCCCTTGCGCTGCCTTCACCTCGTCCCGAATCGCCTGGATCTTCTCCTTCTGCTCTTTGCTTAGATTGAAACTCGGCCCAAGGCTCGCCTCACCCAACAACGTAACCAGCTCCCCAAAACTATCCCTCACCTGCGAAAACATCCCGCCCCCGCCAAGCCCCATCCCGCCACCACCACCAACTCCACCCCGCCCACCCCGCCCTTGTGGCCCAGGGTCCTGCACTTGCACACTATCCGCCACTCCGCTCTTCGCTGCCCCACCCCAAAGGTAAATCCCCATCGCCAGCAGCAACCCCGCCACAACCGCACACACAATTATGATCCACGATCGCATAGCAAGCTCCCTTCGGCCAAAATGCCGCCGCCAACACCTCGCAACCGCCTCTTCATACGCCCCGCTCCGCAGATTATTGCCCCGGAATCCCAAATCCAACCCTCTCCTCTCCCCACATCGGCGTTACAATCCCCAATCGGTCATCAATAGCCCCTCCCAGCCCACGACTACTCGGCACTGGCTCGAGTTCCTCTCAACTTGACTCGTACCGGGAAAAAAATAGGTCGCGATACATCCCCGCTACCCTGCTCTTCGCTCTCATCCTCATCGCCCCCTCCCCATCCCCCGCCGCCCAGCTCACCGAACTCTGGCTCTTCTATGCAACCAACCTCCAGGTCGATGCCAACGTCACCAAGCTCGAACAAATCTGCCGCCGCGCCGCCAAAGCCGGCTACTCCCACCTCCTCCTCTCCGATTCCAAATTCGCCATGCTCGGCCAACTCGGCGACGTGCAAAGCCACTACTTCGCCAACCTCGCCCGCGCCAATAAACTCACCGGGTGGGCACCAAAAGGGTCAGAAGGCATTATGAACCTTCCAACCGCACCTGTGCCGGCTCGTCGAGGCAAGAACCCAGGATATCGGAACACCGCCCGCCGAGCCGATGGCCGCTGACCTTTTTTCCTGGCCTGAGGCGCTTTCCCACCCTTTTCTGCAACCAAACCCACACCACCCCCATCCAATGTGCAGCCTATGCCCTCAACCCCTCCACCCCACCTTTTTTCGCCACTTTCCTCACAATCCCCCCTCTACCCTTTGACACCCAACCCCCAATCGACGATGAATTATCCCAACCCATGACCACCACCCCCGACCAAGACCTCTTCTGCCTCTCCTGTGGCTACAACCAACGCGGCATCTCCTCCGAGCGCTGCCCCGAATGCGGCGCACTTTATTCCGACGCCCCTCCCTCCCCCATCCGCATCCCCTGGCACCACCGTAAACACCTCGGCCTCCTCCGCGCCTACTGGAAAACCACCCACCTCGTCCTCTTCCACCCCAAACAGCTTACCCACGAAATCGCACACCCCCTCCCCTACTCCGACGCCCGCAAATTCTGGCTCCTCACCATCGCCCAAACCCCTCCGGCCTCTTCACCCCCCTCTACTCCCCCATCTACCCAGCCGTCTCCCTCCACGTCGGCCTGCTCCTCTTCATCCTCTTCGCCACCGGCCTCCCCAGTTACTTCTGCCACCCTCGCCGCCTCCCCATCGACCACCAAAATCGCGCCATCGCCCTCTCCTACTACACCTCCGCACCCCTCGCACTCACGCCCTTCTTCATCCTCCTCATCCTCCTCGCCGCCACCCTGTCCGCCGCCAACATCCGCCTCCTCCCCACACTCTTCGCCGGCCTCGCCGCACTCCTCGCCCTCTTCATCCTCGGCGCTTTCGACTACCGCACCATCACCCTCATCGCCGCCATCACCAACCGCAAACCCCTCCGCCTCGCCTGCATCCTCCTCCCCCTCTGGCTCCTCCTCGGCATCCTCCTGCTCATCATCACCCCCCTACTCCTGCACTACATCATCATGCTCGTCTTCTCGATGCTTTAGCCTGCATCACTTCGCCGCCCGCGTGCTCGGCTGCGTCGCCGCCACCAACCCCATCACCGCCCCGCCCCCCGCCACCGGGTCCTTCGGCATCTCCTTCAAATACTTCGGCACCAAATCCTCCACCCGCCCCGCCTTCCGACCGTTGTCCAGCTCATACAACCGCTCCGCCAGCTCAATCCCCGCCTTGCGCATCTGAAACACCCCCGCATAATGCCGCCGCACCGCCGGCCCCACCGCCGGAACCATCAGCGCCATCAGCGGCCCCCGAAACTTCGCCGTCTTCGGCACCGTCGGCACCTTCGCCGCCGCCGGCCCATCCGCCTCCCGGCACGCCTCCACCAACTCATTCGACCAAATCAACATCTGCCTCCCCTCATTCAACAGCATCGGCCGCGCCACCCACCCCCCAGCCGCGGTCATCGCATCCGCCGGTCCCATCGGCCACCGCTGAAAGCCCAAATCGCTCGGGTTCAGCTTCCCACCCGCTACCGAGTACGCCGTATCAAGCTGAAACATCCGCTCCCCCTGCATCGCTCGCACCAACCCCTCCTGCATCGCCCCATCCTCCATCAACTCCCCCACCAACGCCCTCACACGCTCCCCTTCCCCCGCCCCCGAAATCCGAAACCCCGGCGCTATCCCCCCAACAACACTCGCCGCGTGATTCGATATCGCCAGCGCCATCAGATGACAGATCAGAAACGGCAACCGATCCGTCGCCCGACTGATCATCAGCATGTCCCGCGCGTACTCCACCGCCGCCGCATCATCCCCCTTCTGATGCGAATACACCGCCGCCGACGCCAGCAGCCGGCTCACGCCCCTCTGCCTATTCACCCACGGAAACATGACCGCAATCGTCGGACTCTCCAGCTTTATCCCCCACCTCACCCCCTTCTTTCCCCGCGCCTTCCTCACCTCCGCCAACACATCCCCATGCCGCCTCATCACCCGCTCCATCAACGCCACATCCGCCCCCGACATCGGCAACGTCGTCACCATGTCGTCCAGATCCTTCTCGACCCCCTCCACCTTGCTCGCCCGATCCAGCATTTCCCCCGCCCGCCTCAAATACGCCCCCGCATTCTCCTCATCCGCCACCGCCGGCTCCTGAAAATCCTCCAACACCACCGGTTCCCCCTTCGCCTTCAGCTTCGCAATCTCCCCTCCCAACCGCCGCTGCACCCCCCCCCCCCCCCCCCCCCACACCCCCCCCCCCCCCCCCCCC
>JAPLNB010000165.1 GCA_026693085.1 Planctomycetota bacterium
GTAGTACACGCCCTTGCCGGTACGCAGGCCCTCGTACACCGCGGCCTCCGCGACCAGGGTCTTGCCCGTTCCGGTCGGAGCCGACAGCAGCAGTCCATGCTCGCACGCCGCCCACGCGTACATCGCCTCTTCCTGCACCGGATACGGGGCGTAGGGCAAACGTTCAAGGTACTCCAGAATGATTTCATCGCGCGAGATCATGGCCGGATTCTAACGGATTATGACCAACGCCGCCGCAGGCGCGGCCCAGCGGGCCAGCCAATGAGCGAAAGTGGCAACCAGGCGGAACCGGACTACTGCGGACTCGTGGCTGGCCTGCCTGTTATGTGGCAGAGGGCCTCTCATCTGCCTCTCACCCTTGGTTCTCATTTCCATAACCTTGCCATCCCTATCAACTGAAACCGTTATGCGGTACGCCGTGCCGTTTGCGTGAAAGTGAACGGATCCAACGAACAAGGATCAGCCGAAGGAGTTTGAAGGGAGATAAAGGCGTCCCCCCCGCAGCACCCCCGGCGGACCCCCGCCAGACCCCCGCCGGCCCCCCTCAAACCCCCCGGCCGACCCCCTATCGACCCCCTGGTGTTTTGGGAAAAGGGTGGCTGGGAGGGCGAAAAGGGGGAAACGGGTGAAATGCGGGAAAAATCGGCGGCGAAGGACATTGTTTTCCCCCTTTCAGTTTGGCCGTCGTAGTCGCGGTGTGGCGAGGGCGACGACTGGGTATTACTACGTCTGGAAGATGAGAATGTTCGGTGAGAATTCGGGATTTTTCGGCTTTTTGGCGGGCGATGGGGGATGAATCGCCGGCGATGGGGTGAAGCTGGGGGCGGTCCGCGCGGTCGTTGTCAATTAAGGAGGAGTGACCGCTTTTCTTTTTCTTGTACTATTAGATATTTGATGTGCATCGAGCTTGACGCTGGTGGTCTGGATGTTATGATTACTTTTTTGGGCTTGCAGCGTGGGTCTGCATGCTCCATATTGTTACGCGTCACAGAGTGCGGCGCGCAGGAGTATCAGCCGAAACTAGGGGTGAACATGCCTTACGCTGACTGGAGATTGGCTTTCGTGGCACTTGGGGGACTGACACCTGACCGGAGGGCCCAGCTAGATAATCTGCAGACCCAGTACTACGCACGTATTGCGGTTGACCAATTCTGTGAGCAGGTTCTGGGCAATATCTATGACCGAATGCTAGCAGCTCCCGGTGTCAGTTCTGACGCTCCTTTGTTCGCACTCGACGAAGCGGCGGAGTCGCTTGGCGACCCTACGAGTCCGTGGCTCGGCCAGGATCCCATCGGTCCAGGACCTCACCCTGGGATTCCCTCGGAGGTCAGGACGCATGTGCGGCTGGACACCATCGTGAAAGACCGTCTAGCCGGGGATGTACTTGACCCATCTGCGGTCGATTCTTTTCCACTGGCGGTACCACTGAAGTACTGTCGCGAGAGTGATGGATCACTCCGGATGTGGCGGCGCTTCATTTGGGTGACTTGGTCAACGCCCGATAAGGCGCTTCCTTCGGATCCTGTAGAACTGCTGCGCGATCTCGGGATGCCTGGCGCAACACTGGCGTCCGACAACAGCGTCTATTGCATCAAGATCGGGGTGGACTTCAGCGTCCAGAAAACATATCGTCCCACGGTGCTGGACGCGGAAATTGGCCCCTACTGGGCTCCGGTTTCGCGGAGCCACACCCGCCCCTGGGGACTGACCAGGAATCATGACACCGGCGAACGACCGTTTCCAGAACTGCTGGTCGAGAGCAAGGACTACAAGAACACCCAACTGCACGCGGAAAGCGTGCTGCGTCCTATAATTGACACGTGAACTCTTGCTAACGCACGAGCCGTCAGCTAGCCGTTTTTTACTAATATGCGCATTGCCAATATAGACAGCAAAAGCCTGGAAAAACTCAGCCGAGACGAATTGGAGGATTACGTATGGTGTCGCCTTCGGCGAGAGAAGGAAGCGGCAGAGCCGTTGGTCGATCATCGGATGGGGCAGGAGCCGCCGGAGCGGTTCCTCATTTCGGCGGCCTCCACCTCGACAGAATTGCGCCGGCGCATCATCGATGCGGTGGCTGCGAACCTGAGCAAGCTCATCCTTAATGGTGCATCTCGTCCCCCCGCCTCTCACAAAGACCCGGTGGAAGATCAGCAGGTTGCTAGCATCGCGTACCTGGCCTCCGTGCTGCGAGCAGAAAGTTTGGCACGTCCGCTGATGCATCTGGCTCTGGCATGGTTCGCGGACAGCTCGTACTCGCCACAACGAGTAAGCGACGGCGAGTTTCACGTTCTCCGCGCCATCGCGCTGCTCCAGGGACCTGGCATCTTTGAGTCGCTATGGCGTGGTCTTTGGGAGAGCGGCCCCAGATCGTTACGCGGCCTGGTGATCGATGGCTGGGCGCGGATCAATTTCTCCGAAGCTCTCCGCCATCTGGGCGAGCTGCTCGAAACAAGAGAGGTGCTGAATGTCCACATAGTCTTGCGCGGACTAACCCGCATCAAGGGGTGTGACGCTACTGCCCTAGGGTCAGCGGCCCGGGCGCTGCCGCCGGGAACGGCCGAGCAGATCTACAGCGAACTGATAAAGGCTGGAGCTGAGTCCCACGAACTCTCATCATTTGCAGCCTCCGCAGGCCTCTTCCCGCTCAAACTGTCGTTCAAGACAATATGGCCACACATCGAGAAATTCCTCAGGGACGTTGCAGACAAGGCGAAGGACCGTGCCCTCCGTGACCTGCGAGATCAGGTGTTGTCCCTTTTAGAGAAGTTTCTCGGGTCGAGAGCTTGGCTCATGATTGTGGATGACCGCGCCGGTGAGTTGCGTCCGATTGTGTGGCATAACCCAGGCGAGCTTGGCCCTCGCTCTGTCAAGTTGGGTCAAGGAATTGTCAGCCAAGTGCTCCGACAGAAATGCGGCTACTGTGCCGAGTCAATCAAGGACGACCCGTACTATACCGAGTTTGCCAAAGACACGAAGTCTGAGTTGGCAGTTCCCGTGATCGACGTCGACGGCCAAACCGTACGCGCCGTGCTGAACATGGAATCCCCAAACGTTGGCCATTTCACACAATCTGGCATCGGCGAGCTCGGTCGATGTGCCAAGCAGTTGCTGCCGTACATCCTGATCTACCAAGCTATCGAGGAGCAGGAACGAACTGACCCCTCAGTTGCGCTCGGATGGCATTTCCAGCTCAACGGGTGGGGTGTCTCGCAGATTCTGACCGATCTGTGCTGGCGCATTACGAGTTTTCTGGAACTGGAACGGGACTGCGACAATTTGCCCAATGCATGTTCCTTCTGGTACGCAGACCAGGACAAGAAGACGCTTTGGGTCCGAGCCACCTCTGGTTTCGATCAGGAGTACCTGCGCGAGAGCCAGTTGAGCTTTGAGGAGCCCGGTCTCACCCCCGCTGCACTAGGGGCGGATCGCGGGCACGTAGAGACTGGGGATGCGACTCGGCTTGCCCGCAAAGAGAAGGCCAAGCGTATGCTGATTCAGCATGCCTATTCGACGCCTGTATACAGACCCGACAACTCAGAGTACATCGGCTGTTTCAACATGTATGTCTTTGAAACGGAACACCCTAAGGACATCACCCTATCGAACGATCTTGTCGCCGGCATCGCGGATGTGATCGGACGCATTGTCACGTTCCACGAGCGCTTGCAGCCCCGTGTTGGCGCGGCGTATCTTGCCGGCCAGATTGCCTCCCCCCCTATGCACCGTGCACAGATCTTCGACTTGGTCGTGCGTACAATCGCGAGGATGATCGACGCGGAGGGATGTTCGGTATTTATTCGAGTGCCCGACACAAGCCAACTGGTTTGCGTTGCCACAACCGGACTTGAGGATCGCAACGGTGAGCCAGTTACGAGACTAAGTGATGCCGTGTACGACATGAACGCACCGGATCAAGGCAAGAGTTTTACGGTCCATCTTGCCAATCATCCTGGCCTGTGCCTGAGGAAACATGACATCTTCGCCGAGGAGGGATCGGGCCAGACAGAACATGGGTTGCGTCCTATGAGTTGGTACCGAGAGACGTTTGCGGTTTCACGTTTCGAGCACCGTCGGTTCCTTGGCATGTCCGTTCCTGATCAAGGTAAGTCGATCGCCATGATCCGACTTAATAGACTGAGCGATTCGAAGCCTTTTCCCAAAACCGACGAGAACCTCCTTTTCGAGTTGGGCGCACAGTGCGTTGGCATCTTCCGAGAATGGCAGTGGGACCAGAGACTGTGCCCGCGGATTCGCTCTCCTCAGCCGATTCGCTCTGCTGAAGAGAATATCCGCAGCGCGCTCATGGAAATCATCATGGGGTCACGTAACAGTACGCCGGACCATTTGCTACAGCTCGCACTCGAGGCGTTCAGAGATCGACGGCCAGTGCTTGCGAACGTTCGCGAGGTGGCAGAGGTGGAAGAGCATCGGCAAATCTTGAGGGTGGTGCATTTCTTCTCCACTCGATCCAGCCGACCCATCCCTGAGGAGGAACCGAAGTACGGGGCTGTTCCGAGCACCGAGCCGAGCATAGGCTGGCTTAGCATCCGCTCCGGGAAGATCCTCTCCTTCGATAGGGAACGCTGCCCTCTTTTCCGCCCCATCCACCCCGACTCGGAGTTCGTGAAATCCGGCGTCAACATTCCCTTGATCTCGTGGATTAACGGGCGATGCTCTCGCTGGGTGTTTTGCATCGATTTCGAGAGGGAAGTAACAGAATGGGAGAAGCACGAGATCCTCGTCCTGTCGATTGTTGCGCGCCAACTCCAATCCGTTCTGAGTGCTCGCAGCAACGTGGAAGACCGAGACGACCTCGGAAGTCGACTGACGGCATGCGGCAATGCGGCAAGCAGAATCCCAATGTGGCTGCGATTGCGACAAGCTTCCGATAGGGATGGCACCCCGCCGGAGCTTGTAGTGCCACGGGAGATTGAGAACGACGGGGTGGCCATCCAATTACATGCGTGGAACGGGGACAAGAGGCTCACGACCGTGGCGCATAGCCGAGATTTTCAGGTTCCCGCAGGAGACGTGAAGCGGGACTGGCAGAAGTTGAGTCGAGCTGACGGGGAGTACGGGGTGATCTATGACCGCGCGAGTGGGGCGTACTGCTCCATTCCGCTGCACTACGGGCCGTTTCGTGTCGGTCGCATTCTCTGCCGATCGCGAAAGGCCCCCTATAACGTCTACGAAGCTAATGAAGACGGTCTGAATCTTGATGGTGTCCTAAGGACCTGGGAGGCAGTGACAGAACCGTCCGCCGCAATACTGGTGCCCTTGGACGCCAGCCTGACACCCCAGGCACATGATGAACGCGGAATCACGGTATGGAACGAAGAAGTGGGCTGGATCCTTCCGGATGGCTTCGAACCGGTGATCGTTGGTTGATTGGAGTCCGCAAAAAAGACAAGAAAAAGGGGGTCCTGAAAAAGGGTCAGAAGCCGTTTCATTCCCCCCGTTCGCCCTGGCCCCTATCCCCTCGTTCATCGCACCGCCAGAAGCCCGGCCGGCAGAAGGACGTGGAGCTGGTGGAGGACAAGGCGATGTGCGACCCCATCCACAGGCTCATCAGCGTGCCGCCCAAGTAGAGCATCGCGATGACGCCGGGGCACTTGAAGGGCAAGAGCGCCATCCGCATCCGCCGAGAGGTGCTGCGGACGAAAGGGACGCTGTTCGGGCGCGAGTTCTGGGCCCGCGGGTACTGTGTGAGTACGGTCGGCTTGAACGAGGAGCAGATCCGGCAGCACATCCGCGATCAGGAGAAACTAAAGAAGGACTTGGACCCAGGCAATCAACGGTTCGAGTCGGCGCGTCACAGGCCCCTTTCAGGGGCTTTCCTTATACCACCGGGTCTGCCGGTGGTTACTGATTCTGCGTGATCTGGCCGGGCTTCCTGGTACTACACTTGCCCATCGTGTCGGCGATGATGCGTCGGCAGCCGCTATTGGTCCTTTATCCAGACAATCGAGCGACCGCCGCGATTGTTGCGCACGTAATTCGGGATCGCGGTCATGCCGGTCCCGTTCGAGAAGGCGCCCTTAATAGCCACAACGCCTCCCAGCAGATCACTCTTCCACTCTGTGGATAGAGCCGATCCCGCACCAAGAACGAGATCGACATTCTGGTCGACGCTTTCGATGTTGTAAATCAACGGGCCGTACCGCAGCGCAACCCGGCCGACGTCGGCAGGCACCTTGGGGCTGGCTTTCACACGCTGAACCGCCATCGGCAACGCAAGCTCAATCTTGTCGCCGGCTTTCCAGGTTCGGGTGATCGTCGCATATCCCTTGTCAATCGTGGGAGTGACAGACTGACCATTCACCGCGATCGAACCGATGGCGTTCACGGCCGGCGTGCTGCTGTATAAGCCGCTGACGTTGCGGTTCGGCACGCGGACCTTGACGGAAAAAGCCTTCTCGGCCGCTGGATTCACCGTGATCGAGACCTTGCCGTTCCACGGGTAATCCGTCTTCTGGACGATCTGCACGTCGGTTCCTGCCACACTGCCCACGGTCACCGTGCTCCCGACGAACAGGTTGACGTAGAGGCTGTCGGCGTCCTTGGTGTACATCCACGTCGGGAGCATGAGCAGCGTGCGTGGGATGTTGCCGACGCAGCAGGGGCAGCCGTGCCAGGGATACCGCGCGCCCGATGAATCCAGGGCGTTGGTGTAGGTGAAGTTCTTGGCCTCCAGGTCCACCCCGCCGAGAATTGCGTTGTAGATCGTCTCCTCGTACAGATCGGCATACTTGGCGTCGTGGTATATGAGGTTCAGTTTGTACTGGAAGAACAACTCGCCGCAGCCAGCGCACGACTCGCAATAGGAGTTGTTGGGCAGCGAGTAATCCTTGCCAAAGCCCTCGGCCGTTTCGCCGCTGCCCACGCCGCCCGTCACATAGTACTTCTTGTTGACGATATTGGACCACAGCGATCGGACGGCGCTGTGATAATCGACGTCGGCAGTCTCCATCGCGATGTCCGCCATGCCCGAATACGAATAGACTGCTCGTACAGCATGTCCGACCGCTTCATATTGCTGGATTGCCGGCAGGTGGCTCTGGTCGTATTCGTCGCCGTCCTTGCGGCTGTCCATGAGGAACTTGGCCAGTACCACGTACTTTCGGCCTTTGCCCGCCCCTTCGACATCCTCGACAAACCGCGCCAATCGCACCAGCGCCTGCTCCAACTCCTGATGCCCTTCGTGCCAGGCCCGCTTGGGCGCCGGGCCGATGTTGTTGTACCAGCAGTCGGCCAACTTTTTGGCCGCATCGTACATCCGGCGGTCAGCGCCCCTGGTCATCTGGTAATGGGCGATGGCCGACTCGATGAAGTACCCAGCCAGGTAACCCTCGTGATCGTGCTTGTTCGTCCAGCGGCGCAGATTGTTCAGCGTATAGCACGTCTGAAGGTAGCCATCCGGCTCCTGGGCGCTGAGGAGCTTGGGAATCCAGTCGTCCAGCTTCTGGCGAATGGCATTCTGCGCCGAAATGATCTCCGGGTCCCCCTGCGGGTCCACCATCAGCGCCACGCACATCGCCTCGACCGTGTTGTGCACCCATGCGTTGGCGAAAACCGCGCCGACATGGTTTTTGTGCGGCTGGCCCGCCAGCTTCTTGCCCGCCTCCGTGAAATTCTCGATCCCGCCTTCCTTGACCGCCGGGTCGGAGATCTTGTTGTAGCAGTGCGGAATCCAGTTGATGATGAGCCTCTTGAGGCGGTGGTTCCAGAGCGGATTGTCAATTTTGTACATGCTCGTATAGACGGGGGTGAGGTGTGCAGCCGGTGGCGGCGGGTCGGCGACAACATCCAATGTGTCCGACGCGCTCAACTGCCCGTCGTTGGCCGTCAGTCTCAGCACGTATGCGCCGGCTGCCGAAAACGTGGCGGTCGTTATCGCCGCATCGGCCTTGGCGAATGTGACCGCGCCGGGTCCAGACTGCTTGCTCCATGCAACCACCGGCGCCGCGTTGGCCTTGCCATCGTCCTTGACCGCGCCGTTGAGATAGGTCTTGCCCGGCAGCACAACCACCCGATCCACCCCGGCCTTCACCGACGGCGCAAAGTTCGGCGACTTGCCCGAGTCATAAACCTTCCATTCCAGGATCCCGGTCGAAAACGTCCCGTCCGAGTCCATCTCCAGCCGAAGCTTGGTCGTGCGGACCTCGGCGAACGTGCCGGCGTTGTACTTGTTCTTCGCCAAGCCCGGCCCCGACGCATCAGCCACCGCAACGAAGCTGCTGCCATCCCAGTATTTCAGACGGCACGCCTTGGGCAGACGCACGCCACGGCTATCGTCAAACCAGTAGACCTCCACCTTGCCCGTGCTGATCGGCTGGCTCCACTCGTATTGGACCCATTGCGTGCCAGAGCGCGGCCAGTTGCCGTAGGCGCCATTGGATTTATCGTCGGAATTCCTCGGGTTAAGGCCGTCATTGATCGCCGTGATCGTCTCGTGTCCAGAGACAAACGACGTGGATGCCTCGGCCACCAACGCCAGATTCACGCCCGTCGCCGCTCCGCTTCGCGATTCCTGGGCCGACGCCGAAAACAACCCGACCAGCGCCACCGAAACAAACGCAAAGACAACGCAACGCATCGTTGATCCGATCACTGTCAACCTCCTCGTTTTCACGGCCTCAATCTTCGGTCTGCCAGGTATAGCGGCAACCGCCAGTCTGTGCCACTTCTCCACATGTGATTGTACTGGAATCGGCTCCAAAGGTTGTCATCATCGCGATCTGGCTCCGCAGGAGCACCTTGCGTGTCGACCGTCAGCCACATCTGCCCCCTGATCCTCCTCTCAGCCTGTCAAGCTGCAGTTGGTTCCTGTTCCATCAGCCAACGCCATCTTTCAGCGCGATCTGAAGGCTGCTCGGGAGGATGGTTGAAACAGCCCCGGACCCCGGCGCACCAACAGGAGTGCGAGGGCTCAACCGTTCTGAAAGAACGGGACGATGCCGGCCGCGCGGCCAACTTCTACAGTCTACACCACACCGTCATCAGCAGGCTTGCTGCGGCTGGCATGCACCCCAAGACAGCCCAGATGCTTGCCCAGCACTTCACCATCACCCTCACCATGGACCGCTACACCCACATCGACCGCGGCGAAGAGGCCGCCGCCGTCGCGAGCCTGCCCGGTCTGCCGGTCCCGCCCGCCGAAGTGGCGCAGGCGATGGGGACGCATGACTTGGCGGTGGGCGGGGGAGAATGCCCCCGCCACGGCCCAGCCCAAGCCAACCGGGGACAGAAATGCAGACGTTTGCTCATCTAAAGGGGACTGCTTGACCACCGATGCAGACTCGACCGGACCCGGCCGGACTCTATCGGACGATGCCGAAAGTAGGGGCAGAAAGAAAGCCAGGAGCGTAGACTCTCGGCTCTGCAACGAAATACAGCGGGCAGAAGGTCTTAACGGAGAGGCGGGGATTCTCTGAACGCTTACCAAGTCACCCAACGTTTTCGTGGTTTTTCCAGGAATATCAGGCATGTCGGTGCGAGTCAAGGCCTTTCTAAGATTGCTGGAAGGGGTCAACCGCGGGATCCAAACGCCATAATAACGCCACAAGGGTTCTGCGCACCGCGTACGATTCGAAGATCACTTGCCATCAGCAAGCATGACGACATCAGATACGCCGGTGTTCTCCGGGTTCACAACCCGGATCCAGGGCATCAGGCAGAGGCTTGTCGTGCCTCATCCGTCCCGGTCACTCATAGATGAGCCTCTGGCATCAAGGCCCAATTGCTCTCACCGCGTCTTCACTCGAAGGGCCATTCGGCGCTGGGCTGCGACAGAACGGTCGAGGTCGGTTTCTGCGGCAGTTCGTTGAACGGCCCCGGCGCCGTGCGCACGGCTCGGGAGGCGCCTGCGAAATCGTGCGTCATAAATGGCAAGCGGAGTACCGTTGTCGCGGGGGTGGCGGCGCTCCAGGTCAGTCGCCACGTCTGGCGATCCAGCGTCGCTGAAATGCCCTCGGCAAGGTTGTCGCCGACTTCGGAAGCGTCGCCCCCGAAGAAGTCCGGGTCGTGGTTCTCGGAGAGCAGGTTGTTCCTCACCACATGCCGACCGTAGCCAGGTTGCCTGCCCGCGATCTTGCGGTCGGTGATTTTGCCGTGGAGATGGAATGCGGACCTGGCGCTGCCGGCGATCAGATTGTGCACGAAGACCTGCCGGTAGCAGTCGTGCTCGTAGATCCCGTGGCCCTGCGTGCCAAAGATGATGTTCTGGTCCACCAGATTGGGCGTCTGCGACGCCTCGACAAAGATGCCGCCAAACATGCTGTGCGTGTTGACAATGACGTTCTGGCAGCATCGGGAATTGCGATTGTCCCAGTCCATCCAGATGCCCGAGCCGTTGATGGTATCCACAATCAGGTTGCGGCGTATCAGACAGCGGACGTTGCAGTGGGTCTTGATGGCGGCCAGTTCGTAGAGCGTTTCCACGTCGTGAAACGCGTTTCTTTCGAGCACATTGTCCTCGATCAGCAACCCGAATTCGCGCCCGCCCGGCCCCATTCCCGCGATGCCGCAGATGCCGCAGTCGCTGACCCGGTTCCGCCGCACGATGTGAAACCCAACTTGTTTCGGCTGGGGCCATTGATGGAGCTGGACGCCGATGTCGATGCCCACGCCGTTCACCTGGCGAACCGTGTTGTCCTCAATGATCCAGTGGTGTCCTCGCGTTGTGGAGATCGCCCCAACCTGTTCCCAGGGGAAAGGACCGGCAGCCTGCTCCACTATGAAGCCCTTCACCCGGATGAAACCCAGGCCCATCTGCTCGGGCGCAAAGACGGTTTCCTGGGTTGTGATCTCGATCGTGGCCTGATCCGGCCGAGCGCGGCCAAACAGGCAGAGGTACAACACCTGGTTGGCGCGGTCCACCCAGTATGTGCCTTCGCTCCGGGCGACATCCTCCCGCCGAACCGTCTGCCTCAGCCGTCGTCCATCCTGAAACACCAGCCCGCGCGGCAGCGTACAGGGTGGCTTGCCGCGCAGCGGTGCGGCGAAGTCCATGATCTCAAACTGTCTGGCAGTGACGTTATCGATGTCGAAGGGGTTGTAGCCATCGAAGTACTTCGGGTCGAGGCGGGCCTGCCACACCGAAGCTCCGGCATCGGCCTCAACGCGCACCCACATTTCGCGGAATACGCGCGAGCCTTTGAGGACGACCTGGGCTCCGGGCGCGGCCTCATAGCTGATCATCGCCTCCGGCCCGCTGCCACCGCGCGCGGGCCGGAG
>JAPLNB010000166.1 GCA_026693085.1 Planctomycetota bacterium
ATGTTGCGGTATTATTACCGCGACGCGGCCTGAACGACGCGGCCAGACTGCTGGGCGGCATCCAGGATGCGAAATCGCTTGTCGCTGCGCGGCACCACGATTGCAAGCGCAACATACCATAGCCAGATCGCACTTCGGAAAGAATCGAGCCGTTTGAATCTCGACCGGGTCCGCAATCCGCGCCCCACGTTGCCTTGGATCTCCCAGTCCCCGCCGCATTTCCCGCTCAGTTGGCTTGGTTCACCATACGAGCTTACGCAATTGGCACCGAACTCTCTGCGAGTTGCTGGTCGAGCCGGATCGGGCATTTCATACCAGCAACTTCGTCGGCTTATACCAGCAACTTCGCCATTACACTCGAAACGGCTCGACGACCAGAAGACCGAAGAGTGAAGGCGGCGTAAGTGCTTCAAACTGAATTACTTATGGAAGGGCAGACAACAAAGAAGGCGATCCATTTCGGATCGCCTTTCAAGTGCCCAGGACAGGATTTGAACCTGCACGAGTTGCCTCGCTACCACCTCAAAGTAGTGCGTCTGCCAATTCCGCCACCTGGGCCTTACTCCTGATTCTACACCCAAATTATACGGCAAGAACCAGCCCTGTCGAGGGGACCGCCCCACATCCCCTTTCCCGGCACCCTGACCATCAATCCCCCTGCCCCTACTCCAAACCCGCGAACTTCCGCAGCCGCGACACCAGACCCTCCATCTCATATCGCTCGCCCAGATCCACCGGCAAGAACATCCCCTGATTGTGATCCGACGCAATGATCAAGTGCCGTGGCCCATTCACCTGGTACCCCTCCTCCTGAGGCTGATGGCCCGTTACCACCACCACCGCCTCAACTTTCTCCGCAAAACTCGTCGCCGTCTCCGGACTCATATACCGTCCCCAGATCAACTGATACACCGGCCCAGTCCTCCGAGCATAATCAGGCCCCGTCAACGGCCGATGAAAAATATTAAAATCAAACGTCTCCACCTGCCCGTCCGCTGGAATGCTGTGACAACAAAAAATCCCATTAGGCGCCTGGATCGCCAGCGGCAGCGACAGCAGAAACTGCTTGATCGCCACCTCAACATGATCCGCGCTGCTGTTGAACGCCTGCTTCACCCCAGCCGAAAACGCCTCGCACACGCTCAGCCCCGCCTTCATGATCCCTTCCCCATGAATCTGCGCTAAATCATGGTTCGCCAACAAAAAATGCACCTGCCCAGGATAATCGCACTTCAGTTCCGCAGCCTCGAACAGTATCTCCCAACTCCCCTCCGCTCCACTGCCATCAAACCGATCCCCGTGGATCAACTCGTGCAGTACCAAGTGCCTTCGCGGATTGTTGCCTAGGTCGGCCGCACGAATGATCTTCTCAAAATTACGCCGGTGATCGTGCATATCTCCGGTAATCCACAACTCCCCCTCGCTGGGAAGCTTTACGAGGTTGAACTCACGCAACGGACTGATCTCGTTCTCTTCAGTCGCGATGTTAAACGCTTCGATGACGCGCTCTGAGCTGAGAGACATAGGATCACATACGTAGTATGACGCGACAGTTTCGTCAACCTACTCAATAACTAGCCCAAATATAAGTCTACCTTGATTCGTGCCTTCACACTTCCACCCTCGGCAGAGCTATAATCGGAGTGTCGGTCTCGCGCCCACCCCTCAATCGTCACAGACGCAGCAGCGAAACCGACTGGACTTTGGTAAATTGTACCCGAAGATGCCGCCTTCGGGCTCATAAGCCCTTGGTCCTGTTCAGGAGCACGTGAATGGCTGTGGTCAATCAAGTCCAGCAACCGACGGATCTGCCGGAAACCTCGCTTTCCCCCCAGGAAACGCGCAACTGCCTGCGAATGATGATGTTAATCCGACGCTTCGAAGAACGAACCTACCGCGAATACACCAAGCCCGGCCACCACATCGGCGGCTTCTGCCACCTCTACAGCGGACAGGAAGCCGTCGCCGTCGGACTCGCTGCCATCTATCACCAAGGCAAAGACTACCTCATCAACGGCTACCGCGACCACGGCCACGCCCTCGCCCTCGGCATGGAACCCCGCGCCGCTATGGCCGAACTCTTCGGCCGAGCCACCGGCTGCTCCAAAGGCAAAGGCGGCTCCATGCACTTCTTCCAGGCCCAACTCGGAAACCTCGGCGGACATGGCATCGTCGGCGGACACATCCCCCTCGGCACCGGCGCTGCCTTCGCCTGCTCCTACAAAAAAAACGCCGGCGTCTGCTTCACACTCTTCGGCGACGGCGCCCTCAACCAAGGCGCCTTCAACGAATCCATGAACCTCGCCAGCCTCTGGAAACTCCCCTGCATCTTCATCTGCGAAAACAACGGCGTTGCCATGGGAACACAAGTCGTCCGCTCCAGCGCCGAAAATGACCTCGCCAAACGCGGCTCCGCCTACGCAATGCCCTGCAAAAACGTCGATGGCAACGACATCGACGCCGTCATCTCCGCCGCCCGCGAAGCCGCCGACCGCGCCCGCGCCGGCAACGGACCCTCCTACCTCGTCATGAACACCTACCGCTTCCGCGGCCATTCCATGTCCGACCCACTCCAGTACCGCACCAAGGATGAACTCGAACGCGCTCGCCAGAACGACCCCATCCTCATCTACGAAAAACGCCTCCGCAGCCGCGGCATCATCGATGACGCCGCCCTCCAACAAATCGAACACGAGGTCGCCGACATCGTCAACGATGCCGTCCTGTTCGCCGAGAACAGCCCCTATCCCGATCTCTCAGAACTGTACACGAACGTCCTTTCGGAGACCTACCCCTTGCAGAAATAGTCGCCTCTGCTGCAAATCAATCGCAGCAAGGACCAGGAAATAACGATGCCAGTCATCCCATTCAAACAAGCGATACGACAAGCGATGGTCGAAGAAATGGAACGCGACGAATCCGTCTTCCTCATCGGCGAAGAGGTCGGCGAGTACAATGGCGCCTACAAGGTCAGCGAAGGCATGCTCGCTCGCTTCGGACCCCGACGGGTCCTCGATACCCCCATCAGCGAAACCGGTTTTGCAGGCCTCGCCATCGGCGCCGCCATGTGCGGCCTCCGACCCATCGTCGAATTCATGAGCTGGAGCTTCTCCTTCGTCTGCTTCGACCAGCTCATGAACAACGCCGCCAACATCCGCTATATGTCCGGCGGACAGTTCAAGCTCCCCATCGTCTTCCGCGGCGGAAACGGCATCGCCCATCAGCTCGCCGCAACCCACTCCCACCGCGTCGATGCGCTCTACGCTCGTGTCCCAGGCCTCATCGTCGTCGCCCCCTCCACCCCCTACGACGCAAGAGGCCTCCTCAAAACCTCCATCCGCTCCGACGACCCCGTCATCTTCCTCGAATCCGAAATCGTCCTCAACGAAACCGGCGAAGTCCCCGACGCCGAATACACCCTCCCCCTCGGCGTCGCCGATATCAAACGCCCCGGCTCCACCGTCACCCTCATCTGCTGGTCCAAAATGGTAAAACTATGCCTCAACGCCGCCGCCGAACTCGAAGCCGACAACATCCACGCCGAAGTCATCGACCTGCGAACCCTCCGCCCCCTCGACGAGCAAACCATCCTTGAATCCATCCGCAAAACCCACCGCGCCGTCATCGTGGACGAAGATTGGCCCTACTGCGGAATGGGCGCCGGAATCATGACCCGAATCTACAAAAAAGCGTTCGACCATCTCGACGCCCCCATCGCCCGCGTCTGCTCCGAAGACACCCCCGTCCCCTACAGCCATCCCCTCGAACACGCCATGCAACCCAGCGTCGAAAAAGTCATTGCCGCCGTTAAGGAAGTCTGCTACGTATAACCAACTATCAACTACCCACTATCAACTACCAACTCTTTAAAGGACCACCATGCCTTCCGAAATCACGATGCCCCAACTCAGCGACACCATGACCGAGGGCACCGTCGTCAAGTGGCACAAAAATGAAGGCGACAAGGTCAACGCCGGCGATGAACTCGCCGACGTCGAAACCGACAAAGCCACCATGCCCATCGAGGCCTTCGACTCCGGAACCCTCGCACACATCGCCGCCAAGGAAGGCCAGAAAGTCGCCGTCGGCGACTCCCTCGGCGTCATCGCCCTCCCCGGCGAAGACCCCGCCCAGGTCAAGCGCAACGCCCAGTCCAACAGCCATGGCCAAACCCTCGCCGCCCCGGACCAGGCGCCCGCCGCAGCCGCCCTCGAGCTGCAACGCCCGCCCTCGCCCGCAGCCGCCGTCCCCAAGGACGCCGACCTTGCCGACCGCACCCCCGTCTCCTTCCTCGCCCGACGCATCGCCACCGACAAAGCCGTCGATCTCGCCCAGGTCCAAGGCTCCGGGCCCAACGGCCGAATCGTCGAACGCGATATCCTCGCCTTCCTCGAACAACCCCAACCCAAGCCCGCCGCCCCTCGCACACCCTCCGCCCCCTCGCAAAAAACCGCGACCCAGCCCCTCCCCACCCTCCTCACCACTGGCCAGAAGAAGACCATCCCCCTTACCAAGATGCGCTCCGCCATCGCACTTGCCCTCCAACGCTCCAAGCAAACCATCCCCCACTACTACGAATCCATCGACATCGACCTCGAAAATCTCGCCGCCCTCCGCGACAAGCTCAACCACCAACTCGAAAAGGAAAACATCCGCCTCTCCATCGCCGACTTCATCGCCAAGGCCACCGCCACCGCCCTCCTCCAACACCCCGCCCTCAACGCCCGCTTCAACTCCGAAAAATCTGAAATCACCCAGTACGGCGATGTCAACCTCGGCATCGCCGTCGCCATCCCCGATGGCCTCATCGTCCCCGTCCTCCGCGGCGTCAACCAGATGGGCCTCCGCGACATCCGCCTCCGCTCCGCCGACCTCATCGAACGCGCCCGCGACCAACGCCTCCGCCGCGAAGAGCAAACCGACTCCACCTTCACCATCACCAGCCTCGGCACCCACGGCATCCGCGAATTCTCCGCCATCATCAACCCCCCCGAAGTCGCCATCCTTGCCGTCGGCGCCGCCCAAAAACGCCCCGCCGTCATCAACAACCAAATCCTCCCCCGAACCCTCCTCACCGCCACCCTCTCCGCCGACCACCGCGTCGTCGATGGCGCCGTCGCCGCCCAATTCCTCACCACCCTCAAATCCCTACTCGAAACCCCCGGCCTCATGCTCCTCTAACACCGTCTGCTCCATTCCCGACCTACCTCCGCAATGAACAACACCCGACAAATAACAAATAACAAATAACGACCCACCACCCTGTCCGAAGCCATCATGGAAGCCGCAGGCCTCGTCGAAAACCGCTCCATTCACCTGTAGCTTCAACCCTCACCCTCCTGCCGTCGTTCTCTTTGCCCGCTCGCCTCCTTCTACAATCGCACCTGGCACTATAGACTCTCCGCCGGCCAAACCTCTATGTGTGGAATCGCCGGAATCATCGCCTGGGACAACCGCTTTCGCACCACCCGCGAAACCCTCCAGCGTATGTCCGCCGCCCTCGCCCACCGCGGCCCCGACGCCGACGGCCTCTACCTCAACCACCACCACGAAATCACCCCCACCAACCCCCAAGTCGCCCTCGCCCACCGCCGCCTTTCCATCATCGACCTCGACCCCCGCTCCAACCAACCCTTCACCGACCACCAAGGCCGCCACATCGTCTTCAACGGTGAAATCTACAACTATCGCGATTTACGCAGCGAACTCACCAAACTCCTCCCCGACTACCCCTGGCGAACCACCAGCGACAATATCGCCGCCCTTTCCTCCACCGGTGGCATGCCCTCCGCCATCGCCTTCGCCAGCGAACTCGCCTCCCTCCGCGCTGTTCCCTGGGTCGATCTGACCCTCAACCCACAAGCGCTGGCACTCTACCTCTCCCTCGGCTACATCCCCAACCACACCATCTACAGCGGCATCACCAAGCTCGAACCCGCTACCTACATCGCCTTCTCCGAAGATGGAACCGAATCCGCCCGATACTTCGACCCCGCCCCATCCCTCGGACACGCCCCATTGCCCGACCCACAAACCCGCGTCACCACGCGACAACTCCTCCTCCAAGCCGTCCGCCGACAACTCGTCGCAGACGTGCCACTCGGCTGCTTCCTCTCCGGTGGCATCGACAGCTCCATCATCGCCGCCGCTATGAAATCCGCCGTCCCCCCCGACCAACCCGTCCTCACCTTCTCCATCGGCTTCGACGATCCACGCTACGACGAAACCCCCTACGCCGCACAAGTCGCCCGGCATCTGGGCACCCAACACCGCCAATTCATCGTCCGCCCCAACGCCGCCGAAGACCTCCCCAGACTGGCCGCCGTCTTCGGCGAACCCTTCGCCGATTCCTCCGCCTTGCCCACCCACTACCTCGCCCAACAAACCCGACAACACGTAAAAGTGGCGCTGAGTGGTGACGGCGCCGACGAACTCTTCGCCGGCTACGACCGCTATCGCGCTCTGGCACTCACACAAAACCTTGCCCCCCTCCCCCACTCCTTTATCCGCCTCTTGGCCGCGTCCCTCCAGATCCTCCTCCCCGGCTCTCACCCCAAAGGCCGGGCCGCCCGACTCAAACGCCTCCTCGAATCCGCTCACCTGCCTCCCGCACAACGCTACGCCGCCTACATCCGCCTCTTCCAGCCCGACCAACTGCGAGCACTCCTACGCCAAGACCTGCTCGAAACCGCCACCCCCAGCGACAACCTCGTCGAGCTGTTCAACGATCGCCTGCAATCCCGCCCACTCATCCCCAACGCACTCGCCGTCGATCGCCTCACCTACCTCCCCGACGATCTCCTGACCAAGCTCGACCGGGCCTCCATGCTCCACGCCCTCGAAGTCCGCTCCCCATTCATGGACCACGATCTCGTCGCCTTCGCCGCCGGCCTCACCACCCCCCAACTCCTCCGCGGCGGCCCCAAACGAATGCTCCGCGAAGCCTTCGCCGCCGATCTCCCAGACTTCGTCTTCAAACGCCCCAAAATGGGCTTCGCCGTCCCCATCGGCGACTGGTTTCGTTCCTCCCTCCGCCCCATGCTCCACGACCACCTCTTCGCCGCCGACTCCTTCGCCTCCACCCACTTCAACCTCCCCACAATCCACCGCCTCATCACCGAGCACGAGCAATTCCGCGTCGATCACTCCCAACGCCTCTACGCCCTCCTCATGCTCGAACTCTGGCACCGCACCACCCAAATTGAAAATTGACAATTGAAAATTGACAATTGTCAATTTCCCACCTCCCCTCCACCCTCATCTGCACCATCGCCAACCGAAACACCCGTTCCGCCACAACGTCTCCGTCCCATTCGAAAATCCAAAATCAAAAATCGAAAATCCCCTACCTTCCCCTCTTCAACGCCTCCCTCAATTCCTTCCAAATCCCATCAATCGGCTTCGAAATGATGCTCAACCCACCCGCCGCCTCCAGCGAAATCGTGTAAATCCGATCCGGATAAAAATACGTCCACGGGCTCTCCCCCTGCGCCACCCGAACCCCCTTCTCTTCCCGATACTTCGGATCATCCGCCAGTTTCCAGAACTCCCGCCACAGCTCCCCCTCAAGCTCCCGCGCCGCCGCCGACAGTCCCGCCTCACCTCGATACACCGCCGGTGCCCTCCCCGGCTCATCGATCGGAAACGCATCCGCCGGTGCCTGATAATCCCCAAACACCCGGTAAAACAGCACCAGACTCTGCCCCCTCAACGCATCCCCATGCTCCATCAACCCCCGATCAAACTTGATCACCATCGCATCAAAATGCGCCACCTGCCCCTTGATGTTGAAAAACTTCGGCGGTAGCCGCCCCCCATCCCGCCCATATTCCACAAACATCAGCGTCGTCAACGCCACCGTATTCCCCTGCTTCACCTGATCCGTTACCACCACCTCCGCCACTCGCCGCTCGCTCGTCAACCGCGCCACAAACTGCTGCAAGTGCTTCTTCTGCTCCTCCAGCCGCTTCACCTCCACCTCCAGCCGCGCCTCCGCCGACCGGTTCTTCTCATACCAATACAAACCCACCGCCCCCACCAACACCAGCGAGCAGAACAACAGAAGTTTCACCAATTGACGCATCATCGGCCGAGCCTGCCTCCCCACCTTCCCATTATCGGCCACCCCACACATTCAAATCCACATTGCCCCACGACCCCTGCCCCCTTACCCCTATTCCTACTCCCTCCACCCCTCCAACACCCGCGGCCGCGCAATCTTCGCGCTCGGCCACATCCCGCTCAGCGTCTTCTGATCCGTCGCTATCATTGCAACCCCCGTCGCCGGCGTCTCGCTCCCAAGATATTGCCCCTTCGCCGTCAAATAGTGAAACGTCGGATTCCCCTCCAAACCCAGCCGATCCTTCACCACCACCGCACTCACCTGCCTCCCACCAAAATCCACCACCTTCTCCTTCTCCACATCAATATACCGATGGATCAGCTCACGCTCCCCGCTCACCCATACCAGGTACAAATACCCCTTCGCCTCTCTCAACGGCAACAGCCGCGGCAACAGATGCGCAAACACCTGCGGCAAATAGTGCGGCGACAACTCCCGACTCATCCGCGTCGCCCCAACCTTGCTCGTCTGCGTCACATTCAACACATAACGCTGCGAAACGCTGATCGCCGGCGGCTCGCCATTCTTTCTGTCATCTCCACCACCACCCACCAGCTTTGGCTTCGTCCGCCGGTCGCTCTGCCCGATCTCGCTCACCTGCTCCTTCTGTCCGCCCTTGTCGAATACGCTCACGCTCACCCACACTTCGCTTCGCCGGCTGTCCTGGCAGAACGCCTCTGTCGCCACATTCACCTTCCCCCCAGGCTCGCTCGTCCCCTCCGTCAGGATCGCCACATACACCCCGTTCTCCCCCAGCCGCTGCCCAAGCTCCTCCGCCACAAAACTCCACCCCACATCCTTCCCATTCCGCACCATCCTGAAATACTGCTCCGCCGCCACCACTTCCTTCGCCCGCGCCGACATGTTCACCATCAGCGACCTCGCGCTATACAGCCGAGCGTCGTTGTCCGCCTGGATCAAACTCAAATCCAGAATCTGCACCGAATCCAGAATCGCATTGAAAATCCGCACCGCCATCGCTTCCGACGGATCTTCCTTCTCCTCACCTTCCCCCGCCGCCCGCGACGAAGGGCTTGTCAAATCCAATACATAGTAATGCTGATCATTCCGCTGAATCAGCGCCGCCTGCCGCAAATAAGTCTGCGACCCCTGCGTATACCGCAGAATGATCATCCCCGTGTCTTGCTTCCCCACATTGATCACATCCTGCCGCAGCAGCTTCCCCCCCGCATTCTGCAGCAATAGCTGCTGCACCGTCTGCGCCAGAACCCCAGGCATCGTCTTCGACTCATCCACCCCCGGCGTGCTCGGATCGTCCTTCCCCACCATCGCCGCCGGCTTCTCAAATACCATCTGCAAAACCCGCAATGCCCACTTCTCTTCCGTATTCACATACTGCACGATGTTCATCCCCACCGCCACTGGCTTGATCTGCGTCCCCCCCACCGGCGGCCGCAGCGCAAGCCCCGCACCTCGACTCACAAAATACTCCCCGAGATACTGCCCCGGATTCTCATCCCCCTCCCCCTTCGCCGGCCGAGTCTGCCCGAACACCTCCGCCTTCGGTCCCATAAGAACCACAACCGCGCATAGCAGCAGAAAATGTTTCATCAGGTGCATGTACTTGGCTCCGGAGCATTCGCTTCGCCACAACCCCTTTTCCGCTTCGCCACAACGATCGCTATTGTCCCAAAACCCCCGCCGAGTGCAATTCCGCCCCCGCCAGAACCCCCACACTCGCCAGCCGCTCCCCCGCCCCCAACGCCTCGCGCCTGCTCGTAACCGTCTACCTCGGCACCCGCGAATCCCACGACTACGCGTATTGCTCCCTCTCCAAGCCGATTCACGACGCATTGAATGTTGGAAACAAAGAGCATACGAGCGAGAACCTCCAGAACAAGGGGAATGATCTCCGGAGGGCTCATGGCCCGGATTATCTTGTATACATGGCGATGAAGGAGATTGACCAGGAGTTGTCGAAGGGGTCCAAGAAACCAGTGAAACTCGTCATCGATGGAATCCGCAATACGGCTGAGCTGCATGCCCTGCGAGCATATCCCAATTTCTATCTTATCTCTGTACAGGCGAACGAAGATCTGCGCGAGCAGCGTATATTGAGGGCCGGAGACCGCTGCCAGACCAAAGAGCAGTTTGAAGTGGCGGATACCAGGGATGCCGAGGAAGGAACCGCCAATGGGCAGCAGGTGCGGCAGTGCAACTACCTGGCCGACATCATCGTCCTCAACGAGCAGGAGATTTCTGGGGATGCACCATTGCTGCGTCAGAAGTATATTGCGAAGAAGCTGTACACCGAGTACATCATGCTCATTGAGCACATCGCTTCAGGTCGCCGACCTTTGGAGAACAGGGCAGGCGGCGATGCCGCGATTATGACCGCAGCGTACGTCATGAGCAGGCGATCCTCATGCTTGAAGAGAAAGGTGGGTGCCGTCATAGCATCCAAAGAGGGCGACATTCTCTCGGTAGGCTGGAACGATGTGCCTGAATCATTGAAGCCCTGCCTCGAAGATCCACGATATCGATGGTGTGCTCGCGATGTGATCCAGGAAAGGCTCGGCCAAGCAATTAAGTGCTGCCCGAATTGCGGGGAGCCTGTGAAGATCGAGACCAAGTGCATGCAGTGCGAATCGGACGTTCGTGAGTTCACCAAACGGTGCCCGAACTCGAACTGCCGCGGGGAACTTGAGCTGGTCTATGAGTGCCCCAAGTGCAAAGTGAAAGTATTTACGGAATACCTGGCTGGGGCAAGCGCGGAGAAGACAGGGAAACTGATGGACCTCTGTCGCTCATTGCATGCGGAGGAGAACGCCATCCTGAGCTTGTGTCGAACCGGCCTCCGCCTTCCCGAGGGCGCGATCTTGTACTCAACAACCTTCCCCTGTAATCTCTGCGCGAATAAGATCGTGGCTATGGGAATCAAGACGGTCGTTTATGCAGAGCCGTACACGATGAAGGAAGCGAAGAAAGTTTTTATGGACAAGGGAGTGGAAATACGCCGATTCGAGGGTGTGAAGAGCAATGCCTTCTTCCGCATGTACTCCTGATGGGAAAGGACGGAATCTATGGAGACGCGTGATGGATCAACGGTGCCAAGAGCACCCGAAACAAGTGCCGTGAAGACGCCGAGCGGCCAAGCTAGCGGTGCTGACCGGCAGCCACGGAATCTTCTGGCTGGTACCAGCATCACAATGCGATTCCAATGCAACATTGCGAGCTGTTCAGCGGCTGCTCAGCAGCAGAACACCGCCATCCAAAGTTGATCATCTAGCCAATCACTGACACAGACAGGGCATCCAATGCCCTGTTTTTTTATGTACATGGGTCAACGACAGCGTATCGTCATCCAGAGCGGAGCCCAGAGATAGCAGCTTTTTCTGGACCAGTTCAAGCCGAAGTCCCCCCCACTGGCAACTAACAACTCCCCCAAAGAACGAACAGCCCGGAAACGGCGAGCTTCCGGGCTGCTTCAATATCCGCCCCGATGCTTCTACCGCAGTGATCACCGATAAAACTCGATGATCAGGTTCATATTCACTTCAAACGGCACATCCTCAGGCACCGGCATCGCATTCACCTTCGCCGTCAACTGCGCCGGGTTGAACTCCAGCCACCCAGGCACATTGTGCCCCGCGTTCTGCTCCATATTGTCCCGCAGAACCTTGTGGATCCCCTCCTTGAACGTAATCGCCTGCCCAGGGTCCACCAGGTAGCTCGCAATATCCGTCTTCCGACCATCCACGATCACATGACCATGCGCCACGAGCTGCCGGCACGCCCAGATCGTCCGCCCAACTCCCATCCGCCGCAACACATTGTCCAGCCGACGCTCCAACAATTGCATCATCGTGTTCGCCGTATTCCCCTTCGACCTCTTCGCAATCGTCAGAAACCGCCTGAATTGCTTCTCCTGCATCCCATAATGGAATCGCAGTTTCTGCTTCTCATTCAAACGCACCCCATACTCCGTATTCCGACGCCCACGAAATCCGTGCATCCCCGGGATCGTCAGCTCGCCTGATGTATGCTTCGGAATGTCCGCGATCGGAACCTGAACTCGACGTGACAACTTAACCTTCGGCCCAGTATATCGGCCCATGACCAACCACTTTCTACGGGCCAATAACAGGCCCGCTCAAAACAAGCACAGCACTTGATTCGCCGCCGGGAACAGCCCCAGCTCTTGTGGCGCAAGCGACTTACGCACATTTCGCCCGCCGCATGGTTCTGAGGCATGCAACGAGCTCTCCCAAGGGAGAATCCCAATTATACCGCCCCCAACCCCCCTGGCAAGACCCACATCATTAAAGGGGTCACTCCTCTTTATTTGACCATTGGAACTCTCCCCGCTATCCTCCCCCCATGTCACGTTCCACACGCATCGCCCCTGGCAACGTCATCTACCACGTCCTCAATCGCGGCAACGCCCGCCAACGCATCTTCCACAAACCCCCCGATTACCAAGCCTTCCTCCAAGCCCTCGACCAAACCCGCCAAATCCTCCCCGTACGCATCCTCGCCTACTGCCTCATGCCCAACCACTGGCACCTCGTCCTCTGGCCCCGACACGACGGCGATCTTTCCAACTTCATGCTCCGCCTCACGACCACACACGTCCGCCGCTATTTCTCGCATTACCCCAACCACGCCGGCGGCCACCTCTACCAGGGACGCTTCAAAAACTTCCCCGTCCAAGACGACCTCCACCTCCTCACCCTCCTCCGCTACGTCGAGGCCAACCCCCTCCGCTCCCGCCTCGTGCCCCAAGCCGAACAATGGAAATGGTCCAGCCTCTGCCTGCGACAACAAGCACAACCCACCGACCTGCTCCACAAATGGCCGATCCCCCAACCCCCAACTGGCTGCAATTAGTCAACGAACCCCTCCCAGCCCCCACGCTCGAACACCTCCACACCAGCCTCACACGGGGCCGCCCCTTCGGCTCCCCCACCTGGACCACCCAAACCTGCAAACGCCTCGCCCTGAACTTCACCCTCCACCCCCGCGGCCGCCCCCCCAAGTCCGAAAAAAGGGGTCAGTCCGAAAAAAGGGGTCACCCCTCTTTATTGGTCGGCCATCTGTAAAGGGGTCACTCCTCTTTCTTCGTCGATCCGGAAAACCGCCCATCCCTCATTCGCCAACCGCCACCCCCATCTCTCCGCCCCAAATCGCCGCTGCCCTTCTCCTGAATCCCTTCGCCATTCCCCCCGCCCCCATGACATCCGCCCCTCCGCGCTGTACAAACCTCTTCAGCAACATCGGCCCGTCCACCTCACCGGAGACTGAACATGATCGATACCACCAATCAGCTCCACGCCCACGACAAACACTCCCCCTTCTGGCAAAACGCTTACCTCTACTTCGACCGCGCCTACACCACCATGCACCTCGACGAAACCTGGCGCACCGTCCTCTCCACCCCAAAACGCGTCCTCACCGTCTCCTGCCCCATCCGCATGGACGACGGCCGCATCCAGGTCTTCACCGGCTACCGCGCCCAACACAACAACGCCCGCGGCCCGTTCAAAGGCGGCCTCCGATTCCACCCCTCCGTCGGACTCGATGAAGTCATGGCCCTCGCCATGCTCCAAACCTGGAAAAACGCCCTCGTCGACCTCCCCTTCGGCGGCGCAAAGGGCGGCGTCGTCTGCTCGCCACACAAACTCTCGATAACCGAAAAAGAACGCCTCACCCGCCGATATACCGCCGAAATCCTCCCCCTCATCGGCCCCGACCACGATATCCCCGCCCCTGACGTCGGCACCGACTCCCAAGTCATGGCCTGGCTCCTCGATACCTACTCCATGATGGTCGGACACCAATCCCTCTCCGTCGTCACCGGAAAACCCGTCTCCATCGGCGGCTCGCCCGGCCGCGAAGAAGCCACCGGCCGCGGCGTCATCTGCGTCCTCCGAAAATTCCTCGCCACACAAAACAAATCCCTCGAAGACCTCCGCGTCGCCATCCAAGGTTTCGGCAACGTCGGCTACCACACCGCACGTCTCCTCGACGAACTCAACGCCACCATCATCGCCCTCTCCTCCAAAGAAGGCGGAATCTACAACGAAAATGGCATCGATATAACATCCGCACAACGCTACTACCACGAAAACGGCTCCCTCGCCGACTTCCCCGACGCCGAACCCATCCCCAACGATGAACTGCTCACCTGCGATTGCGACGTCCTCGTCCCCGCCGCCATGGAAAACACCATCGACGAAACCATCGCCCCCCACGTCGAAGCCCACACCATCGTCGAAGCCGCCAACGGCCCCATCACTCCCAAAGCCGACGAAATCCTCCGCGAAAATGGCGTCACCATCCTCCCCGACATCCTCGCCAACGCCGGCGGCGTCACCGTCTCCTACTTCGAATGGGTCCAAGGCCTCCAAAACTACTTCTGGTCCCTCAACCAAGTCCAAAACGAACTCCAAAAAGTCATGGACCGCGCTTTCGACGCCGTCAACGCCAAAGCCGACGAATCCGACTGCGACTACCGCACCGCCGCCTACACCATCGCCATCTCCAGAGTCGCCGAAGCCTCCCGCCTGAAAGGCCTCTTCCCTTGATCAGCTTTCAATTTGCATTTTCCCATTAACAACTTACCATTCCTACGCAAACACTCGACGGAAATCGGTTTCCCACCCCGCCGCCCTTCCATGCCCATTCCAGTGTGGCAATGAAATTGCGATAGGGATGAAAAGGGGCGAGGGAGAACAGGGGACGGGAGTTCCTTTTTCCCACAAGTGCTAATTGGAGCTGAGGTCTTGCAGAACGCATTTTCGTAGGCCATTTATGGGCATTTTGACGACATCTATCGACGGCACGGAGCCTTTTTTCCGGTCATGGAGGACCGATCATGCCCGCCATCGTTGAGTTTCCCGCCGTCGTCAAGGAAGCCCTGGAACAATTCGGCCACCTGTTCGCCAACGAGCCGGAACGCGTCCACTTCGCCGAATACCTGACCGGTCTGCTGGTGGCCGCTCGCAAGAACGTCTCCGCGATCAACCGCGAGTTCGTGGACAGCGGCGACCAGTCCTGCCTCAACCGCTGGCTCACCGAGGCCGACTGGGACGCCGGCCAGCTCAACCAGGCCCGCCTCGACTGGCTCCAGAAGGAACCCTCCACCCGCTACAGCAGCCAAGGCGTGATCGCTTTGGACAACGTCCTGATCGACCACGACGGCAAACTCATCGACGACGTGGGCTGGTTCTGGGACCACGCCGAGGACCGCAACAAGATCGCCCACGACTACCTGATCGTCAACTATGGCTGCACCAGCGGCAAGCACTACCCGCTGGAGTTCCGCCGCTTCATCAAACGCGACGCCTGCGAGCAGCGGAACATCGCCTTCCGCGACCACAACGACTTCTTCCGCGAACTGGTGGACTGGGTGATCGCCCAAGGCATCCCCGGCGACTTCACCTTCGACTCCTGGTTCACCCACGCGGCCAACCTCAACCACATTCATGGCCATCGGCGGGGCTACGTGGGCGATCTGAAGTTCAATCGGAAGATCGTGTTCCAAAGGCGGACGCTCAAGGCCGAGGAATTGGCCGGGCAAATCGCCCCGACGGACCGCAAGCCCCTGGACATCGGGGAAGAGCGGCAGTGGTACTTCACCAAGAGCGTGCCCATCCCGGATGTGAAGCATCCGGTGCGCCTTGTGATCCTGTGGGCACATCGCAACGACAACAAGCCCCGCAAGATCCTTGTCACCAATCGAACCTACTGGGAGGTCACGCGGATCGTCCGCGTCTACCGCAACCGCTGGCGGGGCACGGAGTGCTTCCATCGGGACGGCAAGCAGCATTTGGGCATGGGCGATTGTCAGATCAGGAACGGCCTGGGGCAGACCCGCCACCAGTATCTGGTCTTCCTGGCGCACAGCATCCTGATGCGTCAACTGCGGCAGACCCGTGCGAGTGCGTGGGCACTGGAACGCCTGACGACCATCGGGCAAGCCTGCCGGGCCGTGTTGCGCGAGACGCTGGGTACGACGATCTCCTGGGTGCTGGAGCGATTCAGCGTCAATCACTGGAGTTGTGAAATGATCAAGCAGCAATTGGCACTACCCGGAGTTTGCAGAAGTCCAGTTGTAATACAGATAAGGAGCATTCAATGACCCACCGCATTCATGCACTGACCGCCTTCTTGCTGCTGACCTTCATCGCAACCCCCTCGCTCGCCGCCGAAGATCCCGCCTCCCTCCACCTCATCCCCTTCCCCAAAGAAGTCTCCCTCCAGCCCGGCTCCTTCTCCCTCGCCCGCCCCATCTCTCTCAATGTCATCGGCACACCCAGCGACATCTTCGCCGACCTCATCGGCGCCGAACTCCGCCGCGCCAAGCTCAATGCCCCCGACCAGCCAGACATCAAAACCCAAAGCTCCCGCGTTTTCTGCATTCGCCTGTTCACACGCTCTCTCCAGCAGCCACCCCCCCCCAAATTCCGCGACAACCCCTCCCCCGAAGACTACTCCCTCCAAATCACCCCCGACACCGTCACCATCCACGCCATCGATCGCCCCGGTCTCCTCAACGGCCTGCAAACCCTCTGCCAACTCATCCGCGCCAACCGCACCAACAACTCCATCCCCTGCCTCACCATCAACGACTACCCCTCCCTCCGCTGGCGATGCTTCCAGGACGATCTCACCCGCGGCCCAAGCTCCAAACTCGATACCCTCAAACATGAAATCACCACCGGCGCCTATTTCAAACTCAACCTCTTCACCTACTACATGGAGTACCAGTTCGCCTTCAAAAAACACCCCCTCATCGGCCCCAAAGACGGCTCCCTCGAACCCGACGACCTCAAATCCCTCGTCGAATACGCCAGACCCCTCGGCATCGACATCCTCGGCAATCAGCAGTCCTTTGGCCACTTCGGCCGCATCCTCCAACACCCCCAATACGCCCCCCTGCGCGAAAACGCCGATGTCCTCACCCCCGTCAAAGACGAAACCTACCAACTCCTCGACGACCTCTACTCCGAAATCTGCCCCCTCGTCCCCTTCCCCTTCTTCAACGTCTGCTGTGACGAAACCTATGGCCTCGGCACCGGCCCATCCAAAGACCTCGCCCAGAAAATCGGCGTCGGCGCCGTCTACGCCCAACACCTCGTCCGCATCCACGACCTGCTCAAAACCAAGTACAACAAGCGCATGATGATGTGGGGCGACATCATCCTCCAACACCCCGCCAACCTCAAAGATATCCCCAAAGACACCATCATGCTCACCTGGGGCTACGACCCCCGCCCCAGCTTCGAAGATCAGATCATCCCCTTCGCCAAGTCCGGCTACAAATTCTTCGTCTGCCCCGGCGTCAGCAACTGGAGCCGAATCCTCCCCGACTTCGCCGTCGCCAACACCAACATCCAGAACTTCGTCCGCGATGGCGTCAAACACGGCGCCATCGGCATGCTCAACACCTCCTGGGAAGACGACGGCGAAGCCCTCAAAGGCATCATCTGGCACGCCCACGCCTGGGCCGCCGAATGCGCCTGGAACGCCTCCAAAACCGACCCCGCCGCCTTCAACCGCCGCATCGGCACCGTCCTCTTCGGCGAGAAATCCGACCACTTCGGCCAAGCCATTACCCTCCTCTCCAAAACCCACACCCTCCCCGACATGAAAGGCATGAACAACGCCCGATTCTGGCAAAACGACTTCGTCCTCCGCGCCAATCCCGAATCCATCCAAACCTCCGCCGGCGCGCTTCTCAAGCTCGTCCGCCCCGCGATTATGCATCTGGAGCTTTGCCGCCTCGATGCCACCCTCAACCAACACCTCGTCGACACCTACCTCCACGGCGCCCGCCGCATGGAACTCATCGCCCAACGCATGCTTGACGGCCTCGACGCCGCCACCGCCTACCAACAAGCCCCCAAATCCCCCAAAGAAGACGCACTCAAGCTCCTCGATAAGACCATCGCCCTCATCCACCGTACCCGCGACGCCCACGCCGCCCTCGGCCGCCAGTTCTCCGAACTCTGGCTCAACGAAAGTAAACCCTACGCCCTCGACTGGACCACCCGCCGCTACCAGCAAACCGTCCGCCGGTACGACGAACTCGAAGAAAAGGTCGCCGATGCCCGCAAACAACTTGAGTCTGGCAAACCCCTCCCCGCCCCCGAAGACATCGGCCTCACCGCACCGACCACAAATAACCAATAACCAATAACAAATAACGATTACACCTTGACCCGCAACCTCTCCATCCTCGCCTCATCCACCTCCACCCCCAGCCCCACTCCCCGCGGCAACTCCACCATCCCCTCCTTCACCTCCATCCCCCGCTTCAGCACACTCCCCTCCAGAAACTGCGGCCCATTCAGCGCCGCCGGATACTTCAACCCATACGCCCCATACAACAACACCGACGCCGCCAGCGATACATCCGGGTCCGGCAACCCGCTCCCCAGAAACATCAAGTTGTATTTCTCCAACATCTCGATCTGTCGCCGCGCCTCCGTCAGCCCCCCGCCCCGCGCCGGCGTCATCGCCACCCCATCCAGCATCCCCAACTTGATGAACTCCTCCAACTCCGCGCACTTCACCACCCCCTCATCC
>JAPLNB010000167.1 GCA_026693085.1 Planctomycetota bacterium
CCGCTCATCTTACGCTTTTACCCCCCTCCGCCAAACTTTTTTCCCTTTCCCATTGCAGGATACTGCCTCCAAACACCTCCCCTCACCCCATCCATTTAGAGCGGCACTCGATCCCGTGTAGCAGTCAGCCAGCTCTGCCTTCCCTGACCCCTGACCCCTGACCCCTGACCCCTGAACCCCCTTCCTCCCAACAAAACGAACCCATTGCCACCGCAACTCCTTCACCCAGCATCGCTTATCTCCGTGCATCCAGGGCTTCAGCAATGAAACGGGGACCTCGCTATTCTGTGCCAATGGGATTGCCTGCCGGACCCAAACGCCCGCTATGACGCCCTCAGCCCCCCGGCCAGTAACCCCGCCAGCCTTCCCTGCTCATCACCCTGCTGACCTGCCCGTTCTTGACCTTCCCCCTCTTCCGCTTCGCCGCCAACGCCAAGCTCATCGACAGCCACTTCCTCTGCTGCCACCACACCGACATCGCCCCGACCGTATTTGTTGGCCTGCCCCTCGCCAGCGCTGCCCTGGGCCCATTCGCCGCACGCCAAATGTTCAAGATCGGCCCCCAACTGAAAGGCCTTACCCTCTCCGTCTGCGGCATCACCCTGGGCACAATATTTGCCGTGATGGGCTTGCTGCTAATCGCCGGCCTCAAAGCTTAAACTCTCCCAATGCACCACCCCTTCCCCAACCCATGAAATCGCTCCTCATCCACCTCGTCCTCCTCTACCGCGCAACCCTCGGCCGCTTCATGGGCGGCCACTGCCAGCCCCCGGTTCCGCGTCAGGATCACCCACTCCGACGGGTAATCCTCCACCATGTCGCCCCGCCCGTACGGCCACAGCAACGACCCCTGCATCCCCGCCTGCTCCGCCAGGTTCGCCAACACCGGAACCAGATTCAGGTAGTTGTTGCTCACATGAAACACTATCGCCCCGTCGTTCACCAGATGCCGAAGGTAAACCCCCAACGCTTCCCGCGTGATCAGGTGCGTCGGAATCGCGTCCCCGCTGAATGCATCCACGAATATCACATCGAACCGCTGTGCCTCCTCCCGCTCCAGGGATAACCGTGCGTCCCCAAGCACCACCTCCACCTTCGCTGCCGAATTGCCCAGATACGTGAAGTATTTCCGCGCCAGCCGCTCCACTTCCGCGTCAATTTCATAGAACCGTATCACATCCCCCTTCTTCCCGTATGCCGCGATCGTCCCAACGCCCAGCCCGACCACCCCGATCCGCCTCGGCTCCTCTGGCCGCAACGACCGCAACACACACCCAGGCCCCGCGTTCGCCGTGAAATAACTGGTCGGCTTGTCACGCAGACTCGGATGCAGGTGCTGCGCCCCATGCGTCGTTGCCCCGTGCCGCAGCAGCCGCACATGCCGCAACGCCTCATCTTCATCTTTCTCCGATACCGTCAACGCGCCATAAAAACTCCGCACCTGCACGATCTTCGTCACCGTCACCGGCCAGTTCGCAATCTCCATGCCCAGCAGCACCGCCAAAAAAACCGCCGGCGGAATCGTCCCGTACAGCGCCAGCCTCTCCGCCACGCGTCTCACGCCCTCACCCTGCGTCGCAAACGGAATCGCCAGCAACAGCCCGCACGAAACCATCGCTGCCGTATGGAACTCGTAGTAGCCGCTGAAAACCAGGGGCGCCAGAATCGCCACCCCCGCCCCTCCCAGCGCTCCGCCACCCGCTATGCACAGGTAATACCGTGTCAGATACGCCGGGTCTGGCTTCAGCTTTGCCAACTCCCCATGACACAACATGCAGCACGCCAGCATCACCCCGCCATAACACCCGATGCTCAACCTCACCGACTTGATTTCATCGATCTCAACCCACACCAGCACCCCCGACACCACCAGCAGGACCACCACCCACATCAGCCGCGAATACCATTGGGGGCTGTCAAAACACACGATAAACGTCACCAGGTACAGCCCCAGCGGAACCACCCACAGGAACGGCGCCGCCGCCAGATCCTGGCAGATCTTGTTCGTCGCTCCCAGGAGCATCGCCGACCCCGCCGCCGGCAGCATCACCCACAGCGCCAATTGCCCCGCCTTCGGCCGCTCCACTTGCGACCCATCCGCTCCCTTCCCCTCCTCACGGCCCCAGTCCCCTTGCCAGAACAGCAACCCCGCGCATCCCGCATACAAAACCGCATAGGCGCCAAACGCGCAAGACCACGCCACGGCCTGCGCCGACCGCGTCAACGCCGGCTCTACCACAAACGGATACGCCAGCAGCGCCAGCAGCGACGCCAAGTTCGACAATGCATAGAGCCGGTACGGCGATCGCCCCGGATTCAGCCGTGCAAACCACCCCTGCACCAACGGTGCCGTCGCCGATAACGCAAGATACGGCAATCCAAGCGTCGCCACCAGCAGCAACAGTATCCTCCACGTGGGATCCGCCGCCCCTTCCGGCCTCCACCTCTCGCTCGGCGTGATCGGCAGCAGCGCCAGCGCACCCGCCAGAATCACCCCGTGCACAATCACCTGCGCCTTCGGCCGCAGCCACCGTATGCTCGCATGCGCGTACGCATACCCCCCGAGCAGCAGCACCTGAAAGAACAGCATGCACACCGCCCACACCCCCGCGCCGCCCCCAAACCACGGCAAGATGTACTTCCCGATCAGCGGCTGCACCTGAAACAACAGAAACGAACTGCTGAATATCACCAGCGACAACATGATCCTCCCCCTCACAACCGATGCCCCCGCTTCGCCACTACGGTGAGCCTCAATACATACGGATTCGCCTGACGCTTTCGCTGCCCGCATGCCGTTTGCCCTCACATCTCATACTTCTATAACAGCCGCTTCAGTTTTGCAAACCGCGCCTCAATCCGCTCCCGCAGCGCCCCGTGTCCCTCGCGATATTCATGCCCATGCCGCGCAATCGCCACGAACAGTCTCACCATGCTCTTCCAATCCCCCACATCCACATACTCGGCCCCAATCCGCTTCCCCTGCCGATCCATGTTATGGTAATTGCCAAGCGCCACGCAGATCGCCGCCGCCATGAATCCATACGCGTCATACACGGTCGCCTCGCACGTCCCCCCTGGCATCAGCGCCCGCTGATATGCAAACCCCTTGCTCCTCTTCTTCAACGCCTCCGCCTGCTGCGTCAAGAAACAGGTCAACCCCGAATCAAACACGCTCGTTTTATCGCCCACCCGGATGATAGGCCCCGCCCCCTGCGGCGTATACGCCTGCATCGCCGATGTCTCAATCGACACAATCCGATCCGTTTTTCTCAAGAGCCTCGGCCGCTTTGCCGCCCCAATCGCCCCGATAAACCCCTCCTCCTCCGCTCGCGTCAGCAGCACCGCCACCGTCGCGGTAGGGGGGTCGCGCCGCAATTCATCCATCATGCTGAGCGCCGCCGCTGCCCCCGCCACATCATCGCAGGCCCTCGCATAGAACTTCCCCCCCTTCAGCACCGCATTCTCCACATCCCACATTCCGATCGCCCCCGGCGCCACCGCCTCGCCCACTCTCACCCTCACGCTCGCCGTCCGCCCCCCATCTTCCCCCGCCGTCGCCTGAATCACCTTCCCCGCAACTTCTCGCCCCGACTCCTCGAAGAACCTCACCTTCGCCCCCATCACCAACTCCACCAGCACCCACCCCCGAAACTCGGCCTCCACAATCCTCCGATCCACCATCCCCTTGGCCACCATCCCCGGATGATCGATATGCGCCCCAAAGACCCACCTCGGCCCTCCGTTCTTCTTCCCCTTCAACTCAACCAACACATTTCCCCACTCATCCCGCTCCACCCTCAGCCTCGGCCTCCCCCTCACAAACCCCTCCACCCACTCCACCACCCGCCCCTCCTCGAAGGGCACGGTCGGCAATGCACAAAGCTCTTTCAAAATCCGCATGGCACGATCATCAATCAAAAATCGAAAATGCTAGAACGGCTCGACCTGCGCACCCGCCAGATTCTCAAACCGCGTCGACCGATTATCAAAGAACAGCTTCACCTTCCCGGTCGGCCCATTTCGCTGCTTGGCGACGATCAATTCGGCAATGTTATCCGGCTGGAAATCCGGATCGCTCATCTTGTAGTAATCCTCGCGGTGCAACAGCATCACCACGTCCGCATCCTGCTCGATCGACCCCGATTCCCGCAGATCGCTCATCCTCGGCCGATGCCCGTCCCGCCCCTCCGTCGCTCGATTCAACTGCGACAACGCAATCACAGGCACATTGATCTCTCTGGCCACGGCCTTGATCGCCCTCGATATCTCGCTGATCTGCTGCTGCCGGTTCTCGGGCCCCGGATTGTCCATCAATTGCATGTAATCGACCATCACGCACCGGATATCGTGCTGCATCTTCAGCCGCCTGCACTTGGCCCGCAGATCCAAGGGCGTCAGGCCGGCGGAATCATCCACCCAGATCGGCGCTTTGGCCAACTGCCCGACAACCGTCGCCAACTGCTGATACTCATGCGCCTGCAACATTCCCCGCCTCAACCGGTGCGAATCGATCTTCCCCCGACTGCACAACATTCGCTGCGCCAACTGCTGCTTGCTCATTTCCAGGGAGAAGATTGCGCAGGGCATCCCCCGCTCCGCAGCGATCCCCTCGATCATGTTCATCGCCAACGCCGTCTTTCCCATCGATGGTCGTCCCGCAATGATGATCATCTCACCGTTCTGCAGCCCGTTCAGTATGTCGTCCAGGTCGAGAAACCCCGTCTCCAGGCCGCGCTGCCCGCGGTTCTCAATCATCTCGAAAACTTCGTGCAGCACAGTCTCCAACGCCACCACCGATCCCCCGACCTTTTTCTGCGCGATCTCGAATATCCGCTTCTCCGCCTTGTCCACCACCAAATCCGCCTGCTCGTGCGGCGCATACGCATCCCGCAGGATGTCATTGCTCGCCGCAATCAACTGCCGCAGCAGCGACTTCTCACGCACGATCCCCGCATAATGCGCCCCATGGGCCGCCGACGGCACCGAGTTCAAAATCTGCGCCAGATAGGGCACCCCACCGATCTCTTCCAAGAGCTGCCGCTTCCCCAGCTCTTCCCTCACGATGACCGCGTCGATCGCCTTGTTCTGCTCGTACAGCTTGAGCAGGATATCGAAGACAATCTGATGATCCGCCTGAAAGAACGCATCCCGATCGACGATCTGCACCACCTGCCCGATCATCTCCTTATCGAGCATCATCGACGCCAACAGACACATCTCCGCCTCAATCGAATGGGGCGGCAACCGATCGAACTGTCTCGCAACCGATGAATCGACCAACTGGGTCACCGGAAGTCTCCTTCCAAACAGCATCCTAACCTTCGAGGCCGCTGGATGACAAGCCCGCTCTTCCTCCCCGAGGACCACGAGCGTATGGTACACTCAAAAGGAATCGGCGCGACGTTTACCGCCGCGCCGATCAGGTTCCTCACAGTTTATCCACATCCAATTCGAAAATCGGAAATCGAAATTCGAGAATCCCTACGCCTTCTCCTCCGCCGGCGCTTCCGCCGCTGCCGCAGCCGCAGCCTTCCGCGCCGCTTCCATCAGCGCCTTGCTCTCCGCATCCGGCGCGACCCACACCTTCACATCCGTCGCAAGATCGTCCGCCAGCTTCACCTGAACCGCGAACGTATCCACATGGTCCAAACGTCCCGGCAGATTGATGTCGTCCGGGTTGATATTGAAGCCCTGTGCCTGCAACGCCTTGGCAATATCGGTCGCCGTGACCGACCCGAACAGATGACCCTGCTCGTTCGTTCGACGCTCGAGCGTCACTTCCGCACCCGCGAGCTGATTGATGAGCGATTCCTTATCGCTCCGCTTCTCGCGCTCGATCCGCTCGATCTCCTGACGCCTCGCCTCGATCTTCTTCATGTTCCCCGGCGTCGGCTCGACCGCCAAGTGCTGCGGCAGGAGGTAGTTCCTCGCAAAACCCGCTGTCACCTCCACCACATCCCCCACCTTGCCGACGTGCTTCACGCTTTCCTTCAGGAGCAGTTTCACTGTACTAGCCATATAATCCTCGTTTTCACGCTGCGATGAGTGCTAAATCAAGAATCGGAAATCAAGAACCCTAGAACGGAATGTCATCATCCTTGAACTGCTGTTCCTCGCTGATCGGGGGCGGCGGTTGCTGCGCTTCCGGACTCGGCGCTGGCTGCTGCTGCGGACGGCTTGGGGCCGGTCTGGCCGGCCTCTGGTCCGACTCTCCACTCCCGGCGCCCGCCGGCGCCGCGCCACCTTCCCGCGGGCCGCCGATGAACTGGAAGTTCTCCACCACCACCGTCAACTTGCTCCGCTTCCCGCCTCCCTGCTTGTCTTCCCATTGGTCCAACTTCAACCGGCCTTCGATGAAGATCGCTTTGCCCTTCTGGAAATACTGGTTGATCGTCTCCGCCTGCTTCGCCCAAGCCGTGCAGTCGACGAAAACCACCTCTTCCCGCTCCTCCCCCTGCGGTCCCTTCCACTTCCGATTGATCGCCAGCCCAAACTCCGCCACCGCCATCTGGTTCGGCAGATATCGTAACTGCGGATCACGGGTCAGGTTCCCCATCAACAACACCTTGTTGAAATTCGCCATGGTCAACTCTCTTCTGATCCCCAATTTCCGACCTGCGATTGCCGGCTACACACCCGGCCAATCCCAAATTGAAAATCGGAAATCCAAATTCCTATCACTCCTTGCCGCCTCCCGCGTCCGCTGACTCCTCACGCCTGGGCCCACGCGGGGGCCGATCGTACCCGCCACTCCGCGGGGGCCTCGAATCATACCCGCCATCCCCGCCCATCGGCATACGATCATAGCTCGGGCGCTCTTCTCTGACCTGGATCGGCTGTGGCTCGACCGCGGCCATCTCCGTCTCGTTCACGTGGTCCGCCCGCATCACCAGCACCCGCAGAATGTCCTCGCTCAGCTTCACATCTCGCTCAATCCCCGCCACCGCCCCGCCTGGCCCGCGGAAAAACGAAATGATATACGTCCCCCGCTTCTGCCCCTCGACCTCATACGCCAGCTTCCTCTCATCCCACTTCTTCAGCACGATAATCTTGCCACCGTGCCGTTCGATGATCCCGCGGCACATCCCCAATGCCGCCTCAGGCTCCGTCGTCCCCTTCGGTCCCATCAGAAACATCGCCTCATACTGATTCATCGCTTGTTCCATCGATCGTAACCTCCCAAGCATGGGTTTTGGCCGGTTCCACCCGGCCGCCAGGGTTAAAAAACAACGATGAACCGTGAATGATGAAGAATGAACAAAACATCCCAATGGTCATGGCTTCCGTTCATCGTTCATCGTTCCGCCTTCATCGTTTGCATTAAACCGGCTCATCGCCGACTCAATGCCCTTCTCCATCCACATCACTATCGCTTCCGCCGCGCGATCGACGGCTGGGTCCAGCCGCTTCCGCTGCTCATCCGTCGCCCGACCGAGCACATAATCCCGTCCGGCCATTCGCGGCGGGGGGGCGTCCAATCCAATCCGCAGCCGTGAGTATTCGCTCGTACCCAACGCCCGCTCGATGTCCCGCAGGCCGTTGTGGCCCCCGTTGCTGCCACCCGGCCGCATCCGAAGCTTCCCGCACGGCAATGCCAAATCATCCAGCACCACCATCACGTCCCGCTCCAGAATCTGAAAAAACGCCTTCGCCGCCTGCACCGACTGACCGCTCAAGTTCATGTAGGTCATCGGCTTCAGCAGCAACACCTTCTCACTCTCACCGGACGCAAGCCCAACCAGTCCGTTCATCACCAGCCCGTCAAACTTCGACTTCGCCAGCAGCACAAACTGATCCCGGCTTCGAATCCATCCGAGCCGCTGCGCCAAGGCATCCACAACCTCGAACCCGATATTATGTCGGGTCCGGAGGTATTGCCCCCCAGGATTCCCTAGCCCAACAACCAGCTTCATCTCAATCCACTAACAACTAACAACTGGCAACCACAACGACTACTTCTTCTCCGCCTTCTTCTCTCCACCCTTCTCCGCAGCACCAGCGGCAGCCTCGCCTTCCACCTCACCCTCAGCCAGCTTGCGGCCAATGACCTCGGGTTCAGCCGACGTCGCAGCCTCGACAACCTCTGGCGCAGCCACTTCCAGAACCTCACGCACCGTCGCTACAATCAATTCACCATCCTGCAAACAACTCACGCCTTCCGGCAGCTTGATGTCCTTGATGTGCAGCACCTCGTCCAACACCATCTCCGCTACGTTGTGCCGGATCAGTTCCGGAATCTCCGTCACCACGCACTCCACTTCCAGCCGCGCTATCACCTGCGTCAGCACCCCGCCGTCCGCTTCGCCCTTGGGCGTACCCTTCAGCTCGAGCGGCACCGTCACCTTCACTCGCTCGTGCAGATCCACGCGTGTGAAGTCCACATGAATCACCTCCGTGCCCAGGTGATCGTACTGCACGTCCTTCACCAGCACCGTCTCGCCTTTGCCGTCCAAGCTCAGCTCAAACAGGTGCGCCCCACGCAAAAGATGCTGCTTCAGGTCCCTGCCCGGCAGCGTCACCGACACCACCGCCTCCTTGTGCCCGTAAATCACGCCCGGGATCACTCCCGTATCTCGCAACCGCTTGCTCGCGCGCGAGCCCCTCTCGCTACGGGCCTTTACTTCCATCTGAATGCTTTTCACTGCCATGACGTCTCCTCGAGATTCTCAATTCCTTTGACTTCTAATCCAATCTCTCAACTGCCGGGTGCCACTGGCAGCTCGCGGCCAGTGCCGACCCGCTCATCTTCCCGCCCCGGTCGACTCCCCAAACATCGCGCTGACCGACTGATCGTGATGAATCCGGTGAATCCCTTCCCCCAACAACTCTGCCACCCCCAGCACCACCAACCGGTCCTTGATCGCATCCACCCGGTTGCCAATCGGAATCGTGTCCGTCACCGCCACCTTCGTAAACTCACACCGCATCAGTCTTTCCATCGCCGGCGGTGCAAACACCGCATGGGTCGCCGACAAATAAACGTCCTTCACCCCGTGGTTCCGCAGAATCTTCACCGCCTCCGTCATCGTCCCCGCCGTGGTGATCATGTCGTCCACCATCAGCACGTTCTTCCCCGCCACATCTCCAATCACGTGGAGTGCCTGCGTCTCCGACCCGCTCTTCCGCCGCTTGTCGATGATGCAGATCTCCCCGCCCAACGCGTTCGCGTACCCCTGCGCGCGCTTCACATTCCCCACGTCCGGCGACACGAACACCACGTTCGTCAGCTTCAAACTCTTGATCCAGCTCAGAAACACCGGCACCGCAAATAAATGGTCCACAGGCACGTCGAAGAATCCCTGCACCTGCGGCGCGTGCAAATCCACCGCCACCACGCGGTCCGCCCCAGCTCGCTCGATCAGGTTCGCCACCAGCTTCCCCGTGATCGGCACTCGTCCCACATCCTTCCGGTCCTGCCTCGCATACCCGAAATACGGGATCACCGCCGTCACCCGCTTCGCGCTCGCCCGCTTGAGGCAGTCGATCCAGATCATCAACTCCATCAGGTGCGCATTCACCGGATGACACGTCGGCTGCACCACGAAGCAGTCCCGCCCGCGAACGTCCTCCTCCACCCGTACGATCACCTCGCCGTCCGGAAACAGCTCCGTCCGCCCACGCCCCATCGGAATCTGCAAATAACCGCAGATCCGCTGCGCAAGCCCCGGATTCGCCCGGCCCGTAAATACCTTCAACTTGTCTGCATCTGCCTGAGACATAACTACACCTTCAGCGTTGCAGTATCCGGCGTTATATTCCTGGCCAGTGTCGTCCCCTCGGGCACCAGCCCTTCCCGCGGCACCACCGCGAAAGGCCCAATCACACACTCCGTCCCAATGATCGAGTCTCGCCCAATGAACGTGTACGGATGAACCACTGTGTCCACCCCAATAGTCACTCCATGCTCAATATACGTCCCCACCGAACTCACGACCGTTACTCCCGCGTCCCGATGCTGCCGCTGAATCCGCTCCTGCATCACCGCGTCCACATCCGCCAACTGCTGCCGATTGTTCACCGCCAGCACATCCTCCGCCGTCACCGCCTGCAGCGCCAGCACCTTCTTTCCCGCATCCCGAAGATGCCCATAAATATCCGTCAAATAATACTCCCCCTTCTTGTTGTTGGGCCGCAACTGCTCCAACCCCCACAATAGCTCATCCACCTTCACACAATAGTAACTCGGGAATACTTCCTTGATCGCCCGCTGCTCCGCCGTGCAGTCCGGCTGCTCCACGATCGCCACAAACTCCCCCATCTCATCCCGAACCACCCGCCCATACCCTGTCGGATCGTCCAACATCGCCGTCGCCATGCTCGCCGCCGCCCGTTCATCCCGATGCGCCCCTGCCAACGTCTTAAGAACCTCCCCCCGAATCAATGGCCCATCGCCCGCCAATATAAACACGTCTCCATGCAGTTTTTTCAACTCGACCCCGCACACCTGCACCGCATGCCCCGTCCCCAACTGTTCCGTCTGCTCCACCCAATGAATCCGCTTGTCCTCCCCAAACGCCGCTATCACCTCTTCCTTACCATGGCCCACCACCACAATTACCCGCGTGCACCCTGCTTCATAGCATGCCCTTAATACATAATGCAGCATCGGCTTCCCGCACACCTCGTGCAGCGCCTTCGGCCGCTTCGTCTTCATCCGCGTGCTCTTCCCCGCAGCCAAAATGATTGCAGTCAAAGACATATATCAACACCGCACTTGATCGCTCAGCACTTCAACACTCCGAACTGGCCCGCAAGGATTCGAACCTTGATACCCAGGACCAAAACCTGGTGTCCTGCCGTTGGACGACGGGCCAAACCGAACTGAATCCGGTGCAAATGCCCGGCCTTATGCCATCGGCTGCCACGCAAATACAACCCGTGCAGACAACCACGGCAAACCTATCTTCTTACGCAAACGACAATTATAGGGGAGTGACGGATTCCGAAAGGCGGTTCTAACCTCAAAACCCCGCCCTCGTCGGCGAAGCCAATGGTCAGACCATTTCGCGGCACGTCATCCCTTTGGGGCCCACGCCGGTTCAAACCGCGATCCGGCATGGCTCGTCTACCCTCTCGCCTTTCGGCCGAGCCTCTCAACGAACGCCCCATCTAGAGGATCCCATCATCCTAAGAATACCCGCCACCTTGTCAAGCCTGCCATCCCCCACCCCGCTATCCCATCCTCATCCAAATAACCCCCCCCCTCATGTTCGCAATCTGTGCGGTACACAGGCAGAATATTTTTTCTATCTTGTTTTTCAAGTCCCATGCCCTATAATGAGAACAGTGGATGATTTGTCAGTGGGTCGTTTTGATTGTGGGTATGGAGAAACACCTTATGTCTAGCCATTCCAGATTAGCCGCATTAGTCTCTGCCGGTGTCTTGGCTACTGCTGTTACCGTTCAGGCCGACAGCGTCACCGTCTTCAGTGGTGGCCTATTGCTTAGTAATGGCACCTTCTTTGACGGTAGCAAGACCCTCAACCTCGGCGGTCGTGACCTGATCGTCACCGCTGAACCCTACAACCGCGACGCCGTCCTCAAGTGGGTCACCAACCTCGTCGCCAAGGCCCTGACCGATGGCCATGGCATCATCGGCGATGGTTCCGCCCAGACAGGCCTCGCCGTCCTCCTCAACAACGACGGCTCCGATAACCCCCTCTTCGACCTCTTCGATGGCCGCAAGGTCAATATCAACACCATCCTCGTCAAGCAGACTTGGAATGGCGATACCAACCTCGATGGCATCATCAACGCCGACGACTACTTCAGCGTCGACTCCGGCTTTGTTTCCCAGCTCCCCGGCTACCGCAACGGAGACCTCAACTACGACGGCCTCATCAACGCCGACGACTATTTCCTCATCGACTCTGCGTTCGTCGGACAGACCAGCACCGCCAGCGACGGCTCCCCCATTCTGGGTATCGCGACCGACGAATCCGCCGGTGCGGCCGTTCCTCTTCCCGCCTCCGTCTGGGGCGGATTGGCTCTCCTCGCCGGCTTGGCGGTCCACCGTGTTGCCCGCCGCGACTAACCTTGGCGTGAGTTCGGTTACTGCATCCGCTCAACTACTATTCAATTTACGCCGATTCTAGAGTGGACAAGACGCGTTTTTCGCGCATAATGCCCGCTCTCTTTTTAATGGAAAGGGTCAATCATGGCGGAAGAAGTACAGGATCAGCAAGAACAGCAACCAGCTCCGCAGCAGCCAGCTCCGCAGCAGCCCCAGCAGTCCGTTCAGGTCCTCTTGGATGAACGTGAGCTCCGTACCGTTTACACCAACGCCTACCGGATTCACACGGCCCCAGAAGAAGTCGTCATCGACCTCGGCTTCAATATGGCCAACCCCAACACGCAGGGGCAACCCGCTGGCCAGGCCCAGCTTCTCTTCAAGGTCACCGACCGCGTTGTCATGAGCTATATCAATGCCAAGCGCCTGGCCATGTCTCTCGGCCAGCTCGTCAAGCGCTATGAGCAGCAGTTCGGCGAACTGCCCCTCCAGCCCGGCCAACGCCGCTAATTCTCATCGATCATCAGAATCGGATCAAAAGAATCCCTTCGCCGGCCCCGCGTCGCCGAAGGGATTCTCCGTTTTTAGCACCCATCACCTTCTTACCCCTTACCCCTCTCCCTTTACGCCTCTGCTTCATCCCAAATCCATCTTCACCACCCCACGCTGCCGTTTCACCGCGATCACCCGCTGTTTCAGCGACTCAAACAATGGCCGCGGATTCGGTATCCCCTCCATCCGCAGTTCCGGCGTCGTATCATCGTGCGATATCACGGTAATCGTCCCCACTCCCAGAATCCGGTCCAGCAGCGACTGATGGAACTGGATATCCTCCACATGCCACAATTCCAACGTATCGATGTTCTTGGACAATATCCCCCTCTCATAATCAATCCGGTAGTTACTGATCCGATACCGCACGCTCTTCGTCAACCAGATCGGAATCACCATCACCACCACCGCCGCCACCACCGCCACCACCGCCACCCACCACGGCAACACCCCCGGCTTGTAAATCCTGAACAAAATCGGCACCGCGATCAGCGCAACCGCAATCAACCCCGCCACCACGAACCGCGCAACCTCCGCCCGAAGCAGTGGCGATCCCTCAAAATACACCTCCTCCCGATCGTCCGCCGGCTTATGCGGCCGATCGTCCCCGCTCGCCGACACCGGTGGATTCACATCCCTCTCTGGCCCCCGATCTCCAGCATTGCTCTCTGCCATACAAAGCTCCCGTAATAAAGCTCACCTCCACCCTACTCCCCCTCCCACGCCTCCGCAAGCCACCAGACCTCCTCCGACAATTCTCAATTCCCAAATCACGATCACAACCCCCTGACCTCTTCATAACCCCCTCACTCCTCCACCCGCACCACCATCCGATCCTCCACCCCCAACACCACGGCCTTCGCAAACTTCACCTCCACGGGTCCCGCCTCGCCCGGCTCCACCCCCACCTCCACCGCC
>JAPLNB010000168.1 GCA_026693085.1 Planctomycetota bacterium
GAAGGTTGGGGATGAGGCGGGGCTGGCGGAGGCGATGGTGAAGCTGAGTACATCGGCGAGTTTGCGTGAATCTTTGTCGCAGCAGTCACGTCAAAGGGCGCAGGAACTGAGCCTGGAGCGGATGGCACGGGCGTACCGGGACCTGTTTGCCGGCGAGGTGAGCGGCGTGGCGTGAGCGGGGCGGGCTCAGGAATATTGGTCGTTTTTGTTGGGGTTTGCTGGCGGATTGGGGGAGGGTATGATGGCAGGTGGTTGTTTGTGACTTGTTATTTGTTATTTGTTATTTGTTATTTGTCTGATTTGCGCTTTGACTGGGTGTAGCACGGGCGCAGGACTCGCGGGTGAACGATGTCGCATCTGTCATTGAACCAGGAGTTGTCACTTTTTGAAACATGCGAGGAAGCCCTCACCCAACCCTCTCCCGGAGTACCGGGCGAGGGGAGATATGGGAGTACCGGGCGAGGGGAGATATGGGAGTACCGGGCGAGGGGAGATATGGGAGTACCGGAAGAGGGGGAAAGAAGGAGTATCGTATGATCGGCCGGATGATTGTGATGGTTGGCGTGCTGGTGGTTTCGGCGGTGGCGATGGGGCAGCCGATGAGCGATCGGGTGCCGGAAGGTGCGATGGTGTATGTGGGGTGGGCGGGGAGCGAGGGGATGCCGGGGGGGTATGCGCAGTCGCATTTGAAAGCGGTGCTGGAATCGTCGAATGTGGCAGCGGTGTTCAATGACATGTTGCCGCGGTTGATGCAGAAGATGGGGCAGCGTGACGGGGAAGCGGCGATGGTGTGGCAGTTGGCGAGCGCGATCGGTGGGCCGATGTGGCGGCACTCGTCGGCGGTTTATTTTGCCGGGGTGGACTTTCGGGCGGCGGCGGGGCCGTCGCCACGGGTGGGGATCATCTGCCAGGCGGGGAAGGATGCGGACGGGTTGTTTGGGCAGTTGAAGGGTTTGGTGGACGGTCCGTTGGCGGGTGCGCCGTTTCCTGTGAAGGTGTTCAGGGTGGGGGACATCGTGGGGATTGCGACGGGGTATGATGACGAGGAGCTGGCGATGGCGGGGAAGGAGTCGCCGAAGCGGCCGAAGGCGATCAGCGTGGCGGGGAAGTTTGTGCAGGCGTTGGGGCAGGTGCAGAAGGACGCGGTGGTGGTGGCGTATGTGGATGTGGAGGCGATGGTGGGGTTGATCGACGAAGGGGTGCGGTTGAGCGATGACCCGCAGGAGTTGGCGCAGTGGCAGAAGGCTCGCGATGGGCTGGGGCTTGGTGGGGTGCAGCGAGTGATTATGACGGGGGGATTTGAGGGGAGGGATTGGACGTGGCAGGGGTTTGTGGGGGCGCCGAATCCGCGGACGGGGCTGGTGGGGCTGATCGGGGGGAAGGCGTTGAGCGATGCGACGTTGAAGCTGGTGCCGGTGAGCGCGACGGCGATGGAGGCTGCGGGGCTGGACCTGGTGGGGTTGATGGACGGGGTGCGGAGCGTGGGGGCGGGGATGGACGCAGAGTTTGGGAAGCAGTTTGATGCGACGGTGGCGCAGATCAACCAGAGCCTGGGGATGGATCTGCGGAAGGATTTGCTGGCGGCGTTTGGGAGCGAGTGGGTGAGTTACAGCGACCCGGCGAGCACGGGAAGCGGGGCGATGGGGACGGTGCTGGCGAACCGGCTGGCGAAGGCGGCGGAGGTGGAGAAGGGGCTGACGAAGCTGGAGGGGTGGATCAACCAGGAGATGGCGAATGCGATGAAGGGGGAGAAGGTGAAGATTGCGATTGAGTCGAGCCAGATCAACGGGATGGACGTGCACACGCTGAAGGTGCCGCTGGTGGCGCCGTCGTGGGCGATCAAGGATGGGGTATTTTATGCGGGGTTGTATCCGCAGGTGGTGGTGGTGGCGGCGGGGAACAAGGGCAAGTCGATACTGGAGAACGAGAGTTTTGTGGGGTTGCGGAAGCGATTGGGCGGGCAGAACGCGGTGACGATCAGTTATGTGGATTTGCCGAAGACGGCGCCGGGGGCCTATCAGGTGGTGTTGCCGCTGGTGCAGTTGGGGGTTGGATTTGCGGACCTGTATGGGGTGAAGACGCCGCCGCTGGTGGTGCCGCCGTTGGGGGCGTTGATGGGGCATTTGTCGGCGACGGAGGATTGTTTCTGGACGGACAATGCGGGGTGGCATTATAAGGCGTTGACGCCATTTCCGGGGGCGAAGGTGCTGGCGTCGGATGCGAATATCGGGGTGGCGAGCGCGGCGATGGCGGCGAGCATTTTGTTGCCGGCGGTGAGTTCGGCGAGGGAGCGGGCGATGCGGGTGAAGTGTATGTCGAATATGATTCAGATCGGGCGGGGGATCATGCTGTATGCGAATGACAACAAGGGGAAATTTCCGGCGGATTTTGGGACGCTGGTAACGACGGCGGATATGCATCCGGAGGTGTTTGTGTGTCCGGGGAGAGGCACGGGGCTGCCGGCGGGTGTGGCGCAGAACGTGCGCGATCCGGCGAAGCTGGCGGCAGCGGCGAAGTGGGTGAATGAGCATGCGGATTATGTGTATGTGGGGGCGAAGCTGAACAACAATGCGCCGGCGGACGTGATTCTGGCGTATGAGAAGCCGGAGAACCACGGGGGGCAGGGGATCAATATGCTGTTTGGGGATGGGCATGTGGAGTGGGTGAGGATGCCGGCGGCGATGGAGAGGGTGAAGAAGCAGGAGGGGAAATGACCGGGAGACTGGAAGAGCAATGGGACTGGCGAAGCCGCAAGCGTTGAAGAGGACGATGCGGGGGTCGGGAGGTGGGTGAGTGGTGGAAGGCATTGCGCGGGGCCCTCACCCCGACCCTGTTCCCGACCCTCTTCCGGAGTGCCGGGCGAGGGGGAATTTCTGATGAAGCCGTTCAGCGAAGGCGGAGGTGGGGGCGGATGATGTCGGCCCAGAGGGTGTAGCCCTTGCGATTGAGGTGGAGGTTGTCGGCAAGGAAGAGGTCTTCGCGGGGGGAGCCGTCGGAGGAGAGTATGGGGGTGAAGACGTCGATGTAGGAGACGGCGGGGGTTTGGCGGGCGTAGGCTTGGATGAGGGCGTTGGCTTGTTTTATTTTGTCGGCAAGGCGCCAGCGGGACGGGCTGGGCTTGATGGCGATGAAGTCGATGGGCAGGTCGGGGACGTCGGGGAGGTCGGTTCGGACGGTTTTGACGAAGGATTGGAAGTCGGCGAGGACTTGCCGGGGTGTGGCGCCGGAGGCGAGGTCGTTGTCGCCGGCGTAGAAGACGATCTGGCGGGGGTTGCAGGGGGTGATAATGCGGCGGGCGTAGCGGATGTTGTCGGGGATGGTTGAGCCGCCGAAGCCGCGGTTGATGAGGGTGATGGAGGGGAAGTCTTCGGGGAGGGTTTTCCAGAGGCGGATGCTGGAGGAGCCGACGAAGAGGATGGCGTGCTGTGGCGGAGGGGATTTGCGGTCGGCGGCTTCGAAGGCTTGGATATCTTTTTCGAAAGCGGGTTGGGCGGAGGCGGGGCTGTTTGTGACAGATGTCCGGGCAACACACGCCGTATTCACAACGATGATGCTTAGTAGCGTCACGAATCGGCAGCAACTGAACGGGCGTTGTTGCATTTGCTTTCCACCTTTCAAGGCCCCTGCGGCTGCTTGCCGTTGAGGGTATCAGCGTGTTTCGTTACGATCCTTAGTATATTCGGAGGTTTGCCAATGATCACGAAGGTCTCGCTGAAGTACTTCAAGAGATTCGAGGAACAGGACTTCGGCCTTTCTGATCACATTGTGCTTGCCGGGCCCAACAACTCCGGGAAAACAACGCTCCTGCAAGCCATCATGGTGTGGAACCTTGCCCTGCAGAAGTGGAAGGGAAGAGTAAGTCCCAGGCCCAAGGCGAAGAAGCGCGTCGCCATACCAGTGACCCGGAAAGAATTCACCGCGATACCACTGAGGGCCATGAATCTGCTCTGGCACAATGCTGCCACCGCCCTCGGGAAGGAAGCCGCCGGTGAGAAGGCTGGGTATCCGCGCACCATGAAAATCGCTCTTGAGGGTAGCGAAGCGGAGGTGCCGTGGGAACTGGCGTTTGAGATTCGGTTTCAAAGCGTTGAGCAGATCTACATCAGACCTGACGAGTCTCACGTCGCCGGACTGCCCGAGGCTATCGAGAGAGTCAACATCGTGCACGTTCCTCCGTTTTCAGGTATTGGGGTTGAAGAGACTCGGTATGATCGGCCATACCAAGACCTCTTGATCGGACAGGGCAAACCCGGCGATATCCTGCGCAACCTGCTGCTGGAGGTGTACCAGAACAAGGACCCTCGCGATTGGAATGAGCTCTCTGGGACCATCAGAGAAGTATTTGGATACCAACTGCAATTACCGCAGTATCACGGACTGCCGTACATCGTCTGTGAGTATCTGCCCGGCATTCCAAAGGGCAAGGGGACCAACGGACTGCCACGGCTCGATATATCGAGCGCGGGCAGTGGGTTTCACCAAGTATTGACGCTCTTGGCTTTCTTTTACGCACGACCTGCATCGGTTTTTCTTCTAGACGAGCCCGACGCACATCAACACATCATCTTGCAGAAACAGATCTATGATTTGCTCCTCAGCGTAGCAGCGAAGCGACATTGTCAGTTGATCATCTCGACCCACGCAGAGGTACTTATCGATGGAACCAGCCCTGAATACATCATGTCGTTCTTCGGCAAGCCGCATCGCCTGCGCATTGACACGCAGAAGGACGAGGTGAAGGAGGCGCTGAAGCGATTGCCGGCAACCGATCTGCTGTTGGCCGAAGACTCTCGGGAAGCCCTCTATGTTGAGGGTGAGAGCGACTTCAATTTGCTGAAAGCTTGGGCGGGTGTGCTAGACCATCCGCTAGAGGCCTGGTTCTCCGCGCGTCCGTTCTGGCACAGCAACCAAGGGCGCAACCCTCGCGAGGCGCGCGGCCACTTCTTCGCCCTGCGGGCCATCCGCGGAAGAATTCACGGCGTCTTGCTGCTCGACGGCGACAACCGCAAATTGCCGGATCGAGAGGTCGCCGCTGAGAACCTGACCATCATCCGGTGGTCCCGCTATGAAGCAGAGAGCTACCTTCTGCATCGCGAGGCCCTTCGGCGTTTCGTAGCCGAGCGTCTCGAACTGCGCGTCGAGGCCGCCATGCGCTTCCTGGAAGATCAAGTGCCGCCGGCGGTCCTGCGAGATCCGCTGGGCACTCATGACTACCTCAACAGCACGCCTCTTAGCAAGACATTACTCCCCGGTTTTTTTAAGGCAGCGGGCATTCAGCTAAGCAAGAATGAGTACTATCAGGTTGCCCAGCAGATGAAGCGAGAGGAGATCGCGACGGAAGTCGTTGAGAAACTGGACACCATTGCCAAAGCGTTCGGGCTTGTTCAGTAGTCAGCGCCGATCATCAAGTGCGCGCTTACTGCCGCAACTGAAGCCCAAGAATGGCATTGGGTTCGTCGAAGACGATCCAGTCGAAGGCACCTTCGACGAGTTTACCGATTTCGGGAATGAGACCTTCGCCGAGTTGGGCGGTGGCGGTGAGGAGGTTCATTCCGAAGATTCCATCGAGGGTGAATTGCTGTTTGGTGGCGGGGTCCTGGACGGTGATATCGCAGACGAGGACAGGGGCGGGTTTGTAGATGAGGGGATCGCCTTGGCGGGTGGGGACGCGGAGTTCGTCGAGGAAGAATCCGGCGGACTTATTGCCGCCGCCGATGCCGCCTACGGTGAGGATGAACTGTTTGGTTTTGGGGATGCCGTCGAGGAGTGGGGAATTGGTGCCGCGGGTTCCTTTGGCGTAGGTGATGCCGAGGGCGGCGGCCTGTTCGGTGGAGATCATTGAGGCGGCGGCGCCGGTGTCGAGGAGGAAGCTGGCGGTGGAGAGTTTGCCGGCGTGCATGAGGGTAATGGGCGGGGTGGTGTCGGGTTTGGCGTTGGGGTGGGCGGTGGGGTCGGGGCCGATGAAGGGGTTCTTGGTGAGTGTTGGGGGTTGGGCGTTGCGGGGTGTGGCGTGGGTGAAACGGGCGAAGGAGGCATAGGAGAGTCTGACGTGGCGATTGGTGGTGGGGATGCCGGGGTTTCGTTTGGCCTGGTTGAGGTTGAAGGGGGTTCGGGGGTCGTAGACGTAGGTGCGCATGGTGTCGTCGAATTGATTGACGGGCTTGGGGTCGATGACGACGACCTTGCCGATGAGAGCGGGCATGCCGACGACGTCGAGGTTTCCGAGGAGCAGTTGCATGATGCCGGCAGTGTTGGAAACGGGGCCAATCTGAAGGCGGAGGGGATCGGGGATGAGGCGGTAGTCGCGGGCGGGGTCTTGGGTGTCGGTGCCGGGGTGGAAGGGGGCGAGGGCGAAGTAGAGGGGTTCGGAGACGTGGAACTGGTCGGAGCCGGCAACGCCGACGTCGTGGAAGACGACTTGTTGGGATTGGTTATTGTCGGGGTTGACGGCGGTGATGCGGACGATGCCGAGGGAGTCGGCGGTGGCGGAGCTGATGACGATGCCGCTGGCGCCGGTGTCGAGGAAGGCTTGGATGTTGTAGGCTTTCTTGGGCTTGGTCTTGGGTTCGAGGAGGTCCATGATATCGGGGGCGGGTTTCCCGGCGAGGGGCTGCTGTGCGGGGTTGCGTCGGAGCATGACGTTGATGCGGGGTTGATCGAGGGCGGCAGGTTGGACGCCTTCGATGTCGAATGCATGGAGGGAAGCGAGGGCGGAGAGGAGAAGGGCGGGGAAAGCGGACGCGGGGAATAGGCGGCGAGAGCGATCGGTGTAGGAAAATCGAGACGGCATGTGCGGCACCTCGCTACGGGTGGGGTCATTTTACCGCTGGGGGTGGCGGCGTCCAAGGGAAAAGGAGAGGGTGGGCGGGGCCGCGCGCCGTCGTGGGTTTGGGACAGACGTGGCGAGACGATCGGCGGGGCTGGTTAGCCGTGTTTGCTGAAATAGGTTTTGGACTTTTGCCAATCGGGTTTCATGGAATCCTGGCCGGGCTTCCAGTTGGCGGGGCAGACTTCGCCGTGTTCGCGGACGAACTGGAAGGCCTGGAGTACGCGGAGGGTTTCGTCAACGGAACGTCCGACGGCGAGGTTATTGACGGTGGCATGCTGGACGACGCCGTCGGGGTCGATGATGAAGAGTCCGCGGAGTGCGACTCCGTCGTCGGCGAGGATGCCGTAGTTGGAGGCGACCTGTTTATTGAGGTCAGCGGCGAGGGGGTACTTGAGTCCGTGGATACCGCCGGCGTTGCGAGGGCGTTCGGTCCAGGCGAGGTGGGCGAATTTGCTATCGACGCTGACGGCGACGATTTCGGCGTTGAGCTTGAGGAACTCGTCGCAGCGGTCGGAGAAGGCGAGGATTTCAGTAGGGCAGACGAAGGTGAAATCGAGGGGGTAGAAGAAGAGGACGAGCCATTTTCCCTTGTAGTCTTCGAGGGAGAGGGCCTTGAACTGGCCGTTATGAACAGCGTCCATGTGGAAGTCTGGTGCGTGCTTTGCGACAACCATAGCCATAGGTTTTTCCTGTAATACGCCGAGGGTGCAAGGTGGCGACAGGGTGATTCGGGCCACTGCAATCGGCTGGACCATAGTTTCGGGATCGCGACGGATGCAGCCCAAGATCCGCACCGCCGCGTGTGCCCGGTTACGACAATTCATAGGAGTAACGGGTCGGGTTATCAACCAGGGGCGTTTTTTTTGGAGTTGGCGTGTGATGGGGAGGTAAGCTATCGTCATGCAGGGTATCCTCAACATGACAAAACCAATTTTGGCACTTGTGCTAGAGGTGCGGTTTTGCTAAGGTTCCGATCGGTCGGTTCGTCGAACGAGCTAGGCCCCGACAGGGTTTTCTGCCCGGACCGGAGTTACTCAATCGCCTTCCTACCACTTGGGCTGAAGTATCGGCCTCTTTCTCATAGACCCGGAAAGTAAAAGATAGCGGGTCGCTGCCCAGTTCAAATCAAGAGGAGACAGTCATGGGCAAGAAGTTGTATGTCGGGAACCTGAGCTACGACGTCGATAGCTCGGCGTTGGAACAGATGTTTGGTCCACACGGCACGGTTGAGAGCGCTCAGGTGATCGCCGACCGCGACACAGGGCGGAGCAAGGGTTTCGGGTTTGTGGAGATGAGCTCGGATGCCGAGGCGCAGGCGGCGATCGCGGCGCTGAATGGCCAAGAGCAAGGCGGTCGGACATTGACGGTGAATGAAGCGAAGCCACGCGAAGATCGTCCGCAAGGCGGCGGTGGTGGCGGCGGTCGCGGCGGCTACGGCGGTGGCGGCGGTCGCGGCGGCGGCGGGCGTGGCGGCCGATACTAGGATTCCTTGATTTCAGAAATGAAGGCGAAGGCCGCAACGGCGGCCTTCGCTTTTTTCGTGGTGTGCCGGGCATCTTCGACAGTTCCGGGTGCAAGTCGCGGTTGAACTTGATGGCGGTGAAGGCAGGGCGAACGCATTTGGCAGAACGGCTGGTCTCGGGCGGACGAGTACGCCCGCCACTCGAGCAGCGGTGTCGGACAGGAGTGTCCGACCTACTGTCAGAAAGGCTGAATTTGTTTGCCCTGATGCTAACACGGTTGGAATGTCTCGACCGTTTGGCGGTGATATTGGGGTGCGGTTGATCGCGGACATGGCAGTCGGGGTGTCGGTGTTAATACGCCGGCGTCTCTAGTTTCGTGGCTGAAATCGAGTGGTCGATATAGAGAGAACCACCCAGGGCGTGAGGCCGTGGGTGGGAGCAGGTGCGAGTATTTGTTGACGGGGATGACGAAGTCTATGCATCTTGTGGGGCGATGGGGGCATCGGTGGGGCGTTTGGCTTCAATCATGCCTTTGGAGGCGAGGATGGCTTGGCGGATGTCGTCAGCGACGTCTTTGTTGTCGAAGAGGAATTGTTTGGCGTTTTCGCGGCCTTGTCCGAGTCGGACGCCTTTGTAGGTGTACCAGGCGCCGGATTTTTCGACGATGTTTCCGAGGGAGGCGAGATCGACGAGGTCGCCTTCGTAGGAGATGCCGCGGTCGAACATGATGTCGAATTCGGCGTCGCGGAAGGGCGGGGCGATTTTATTTTTGACGACGCGTGCGCGGGTGCGGGCGCCGACGGAGACATCGCCTTCTTTGATGGTGCTGGTTCGGCGGACGTCGATGCGGATGGAGGCATAGAACTTGAGGGCGCGGCCGCCGGGTGTGACTTCGGGGTTGCCGAACATGACGCCGATTTTTTCGCGGATCTGATTGATGAAGAGGACGGTGCACTTGGATTTGGAGATGGCGCCGGTGAGTTTTCGGAGGGCCTGGGACATGAGTCGGGCTTGGAGGCCCATGTGGGAGTCGCCCATTTCGCCTTCGATTTCAGCGCGTGGGATGAGTGCGGCGACGGAGTCGATGACGACGATATCGATGGCGTTGGATCGGACGAGGAGTTCGCAGATTTCGAGGGCTTGTTCGCCGGTGTCGTGCTGGGAGACGAGCAGGTCTTCGAGTTTGACGCCGAGGCGTTTGGTCCAGGAGGGGTCGAGGGCATGTTCGGCGTCGATGAAGGCAGCGATGCCGCCGAGGCGTTGGGTGTTGGCGATGATGTGGAGGGCGAGGGTGGTTTTGCCGGAGGATTCAGGGCCGAAGACCTCGAGGACGCGTCCGCGGGGGATTCCGCAGCCGCCGAGTGCGATGTCGAGTGAGAGCGATCCAGTGGGGATTCCGTCGACGTTGGCTTTGGCGTCGCCGTTGAGTTTCATGACGGAGCCTTTGCCGAACTGTTTCTCGATTTGTTGGACGGCTCGGGAGAGGGCGGCTTCGCGAGCGGGGTTGATGGGGGTGGGAGTGGGTTGGGGGGGTTTCTTGAGTTCGGGTTCGTTTTTCAGTTCTTTTTCGGCTTTGGCGTCGTTTTTTTCCGATTTTTCAGCGATTTTTGCCACGGGAAGCTCCTTGCCGGGAATTGGGTCAGCCGGCGTAATGGGGTGGCTTTGGGCGGGCTAAGGCACGCAGTCCGCTACAGGCAAGCGGTCCGCGATGCGGGCCCTACAGCATACCCGCGACTGAACTCGACGGAAGCCACCGAAGACCGTCCCTGTTCAGTGATTTTTCGTTTTTCACATCGGCCAAACCCTTGGAATTGGGCCCGTAGTTGCTCGGCTGATGTATGAGAGCATATGTTAGGGAAGAGTAATGTTCAAGGGGAAGAGCATGGAAAATGCTCGTTAATGTGCAAGGTATAAGTTCAATAGAATAATATCGTTGTAATCGTGTTATATAAAGTTGCTTCAAATTGACAACATTATATAATGAGATGTACAGGCGAAATGCCGGTGGTACGTGGTGTGGGGCGGGATTAGAGGGGGAAGTGGGCGGCGGGGGTGTAGATGGGGCCTTTGGGGGTGAGGTCGCTTTGCATGAGGACGTATTCGGTGGCGGACATGGTGGGGCCGGGGAAGAGGGAGTGGGCGAAGTCTTGGAGGGATTTGCGCAGGGGGGTTGGGAGAGGGTTGCGGGCACGGGCGAGGGTGATGTGGGCGGTGTTGGGGCGGGGTTCGATGGGGTGGCCGAGGGAGTGGCAGGTGGATTCGATTTGGGAGACGAGTTGGAGG
>JAPLNB010000169.1 GCA_026693085.1 Planctomycetota bacterium
TACCACAAGGCTCACCATCCAAACTATAATACGTACGTGCGTCCAGGAGCGGTGCCAGACAATGTGGGCCACAATAACGATCGCCCAAAGGATCCAGAAAATGACGAGTACCACTGGCATGTCATATTCCTCTCTCGTTTACCTCTGCCGGGGCCTCGGTCTGCCCTACTGGGAGTCCGGAAAAGGTGTCAGGTTGCATTTCTGGCCACACCAACGAGGCTTTATCGCTTTTTCGGGCGGCCGGGACGGCGCTGCGTGGCCTCCAGCCCCAACGATCTGACCACCCGAGCCACCCAGCGCTTCTGGCCCAGAGGCGCGGACCGAATGACGCTGTGACGCACGGTCTCCAGTTCTGGAGCCGGCGTCGGGCGGTTGACCACCGCCGTCCAGTCCTTCGGCAGCGCCACTGGCGATGGGCTGAGCATAGTTTGTTGCTGCGCAGAGGCTCGCAGGCGGACCCACAAGCTGCCCCAGCGCCACCGCTCGGCTCTCTTCACCAGGCCCGCCCGCAGCGGGTTGGCCTCGACATAACGCATCGCCGTCAGCAGGTGCTTGTCCCGCTGGATGGGGAAACTCTTGAAACGCCCCTGATACAGCGGACCTTGGCCGACGCTGTGGTGGTGCTGGTGCCAGCGATGGGTGTGGGTCACCGTCAGCCACTGCATCCAAGTCGAGAGATTGCTGGCCGGTTTGGGCCACAGGATCAGGTGCCAGTGGTTGGGCATGAGACAGAAGGCCACGAGCCGCAGCGCGTCGGGTCGTTTCAGTCCATCGGCAAGAATGTGCTCGAAGGCCTCATAGTCGGCTGGGTTGTCGAAGATCGGCAGGCGCATCACGCGGCGATTGAGCACGTGATACGCCATCGCTTGCACTGTCGTGCGAGGGGGGCGAGGCATGCCGGAATGCTACCGGAAACCGCGTGCAAATAAAAGCAACCTGACACCGCTTTTCGGGGTCGGGGGGCCGGGGTCGGGGGGAGGTCGGCGGAAGAGGCGATCAGGCAAATCGGGGGGACGGAGTGTTTTCGAGGGCTCTTCAGAATCCCACGTGCGCTAAAGCGCACCCTACTCAGTTTACCCGAAGCGGGGGAAATAAATGGCTTCCGACCCTGTTTGTTGGCCCTGGCGGTGGGCGAGTACGCCCACCCTACCGGCTTATTACTATCGCACGCACTGAAGCACACTTTGGATCCATTCGCCGGGTGTGACGTTATTGGCGCTGCCGAACAGGATGGTCGCATTGAACTGAGCAAGATCAACCACCATAGGGTTGATGTTGCCCATGGCCGATAATTGCGGCCAGTCGGCCGTCGGCATGGCGGTCGCCAACTGGCCGGATTGGGCGATGTACGCGGAGTCGATGAGGAAGTAATCGTCGGCGTTGACCGTGCCATCGTAATTCATATCGCCGTTTTCGTAGCCGGGTTGCTGGGTGATGAACCCGGAGTCAACGAGGAAGTAATCGTCGGCATTGACGATGCCGTCGAGGTTGGCGTCGCCGTTCCAGGTGTACTTGACGCGAACGCTGTTGGCGGTGAGAGCGACGCCGAGGCCGGTGGCGTCGGTGAATTTGGTGGTCTTGATGCCGGGGCCGCTCCAAGTGCCGGCGGTACGGGCGGTTTTGATCCAGTTGAAGACCTGCGCCAAAGCGGCCGACGGGGCTGCGGATTGGATAATCAGGTCGTTGTCGGCGAGGTCGAGCACGCCGTTGCCGGTGATGCTCAGGCCGAGCGTCTGCAGCAGCCGGTTGCCATCGGCAGCAACGCTCACCTGGGCATTGTCATCGATCGTCAGCGACGAGAAGTGCTGGGCAGTGTTGAGGATCAATTTGGTGGGGCTGGCAGGGTCCGCGCCGCTCACCGTGATACCGAGGCCATTCAGGTCGCTATCGAAGCGGTAGGCGCCGAGCGTGAGGTTCAGTTGTGTGATCTGGCTGAGCGGGATGATGTAAGCCGGGGAACCGGGCGGCTGGGCGTTCTGGTAGATCTCGAGGTTGGCGTTGTTAAGTCGGAAGTAGAAGGTGTCGGCGGCGCTGGTGGCGGGGGGAGTGCTGGCGGTCAGGGTGAAGGTCTCGGGTGGGGTGGGGGTCAGCGCGTTGCCGGCGAGGTCGGTGATGCCGGCGGGGTTGAGGCTCAGGGCGTAGGCGCCTTCGAGCCAGGTGAGGCCAGAGAGGTTGGCGAGGGTGTATGTGATGTCGTCGGGGCTGGCGAGGGTCTGATTGCCGAAGGCAACGGGCGAACCGTTGCGGGTGAGCGTGAGGTGCGATAGATCGAAGCTCGCGACTTTCTCACTGAAGGTGATGGTGATGAAACTGGCGGAACTGTCGCGGGGATCTGGGGTGACGGGGTGGATGGTGACGGTAGGGGGGGTGGCGTCGAAGTTGGGCAGGCCCGGGTTGCCGCCGTTGGCTAGCGCGTCCCAGTTAGCGGGGTCGTTGCCGTATTCGCCCGCGATCAAGCGAGCTAGTGAGGCACCGAAGCCCGCGGCGTCGGTCGGCCAGGGTGCAACGTTGCGGTAGTGAACGCGATCGACGATGTAATACCCAACGCTGCCGTCGATCTCCGGGTCATTGGGCGCAGTGAGGGTGATGTTTTCGTCAGTTGGACTCAGGACGCCGGCAAAAGGCCCGAAAATCCGAACCGGGTCGGGGATATGGTACTTGCTGCGGAAGGCGTCGGGGTGCGTCGGCACCACCAGCACGAGTTCGTTCGGCTGAAGCGTGAGATTATCTGAGGGGAAGCTGTAGGTGACGCCTGTTTCGAATCGCCAGGTGTTGCCGGGATGCAGGGGGTCGTAAAGCATGACCGGGTCGGTGCTGATGTTGCGCAGTTCGATGAACTGATGGCCGTCGGCAGGGGGATGGTACATGATCTCGTTGATGACGACCGGCCCAACCAGGGGGGGCGAATTGGCAAACCCCATGGTGGGGCTGCTCATCTGTGTGAAATCGACGTCGCCGGTCGTGGTGACATATCGGCCGAGCGTGAGGTCTTTCTTGGCCGCGTCGAGTCTCTGCTTTGCGCGGTAGCCGGTGAGCACCCCGTCGGGTGTGGCCGACGAGAGCACGATCTCGTCGCCGCCCAGCTCGCTCAAGGCGAATGGCTGGACCACGCCTTGGGCATCGGGGTTATCGAATTGGGCGAGTTGGGTGAAGACGACAAAGTCATGCCCGTCGATGAGGGTGCCCGGCTGGATCTGGTACTTCGTGGGGTTGGCGGGATCATCGCTCAGCCACCAGCCGGCCAGGTAGATGGTGTCGGCGCTGGTGTTGTACAACTCGATCCAGTCTCCGAAGGGGCCATTCGTGTGGGTGAGCGCTTCGTTGATGACAATCGTATTGCTGGCAAGCTTGTTCTCGTCCGCGCCGGGTGTTCCGTCGGTAATGCGGCTTGGCCACCAGCCGTCTTCGGTGCTCAATACGGCATTGGAGGCGCGCGGATCGCCGGCCACGAGCGAATTGCCCAGGCCATCGGCCGTCGGATACCAGGTGCCATCGTAGGTGAAACTCTCGATCACCTGCCCCGCAGCGTCGAGTAGCTCCACCGTCTCGCCGGCATTGTTCAGCCTCCCGGAAATGTACTGCCCGGCGAGGTTCATCCCGGCGGTTCTGTAACGGCTCTTGAAGGCCTCCAGATTTTTCACCAGCAGCACGAGCTGGCCGGGCGCAAGGTTCATCTCGCCAAATTGAAACTCGACTGCCTGGGAGAAGGCGACGTTGAGCAGGTTGATGGTCTGCGAGCCGGTGTTCTTCAGCTCGATGAATTCGAAGTCGTCCCTTTCGTAGATGCTGTCGGCTGGGGGCGACGCGGGGTTGTACATCAGCTCGGTGATGCGCAGCGAGTCCTTCACGGGCGCGTTGCTGGCGGCGCCGGCGACGAACTGGAGAGCGTCCGACCAGTTGCTCCAGCGACCGGTGGAATCCTTCATCCGGACCCGCACGCGATAGGTCTTGCCCACCTGGAGGGAATCCGGCGGCAGTGTGATGTCGGTGGCGAAGGTCGTGATCTCGGCGCTCTCCCAATCGGCAATGATCTCGTATTTTTTCGGGAGTTTGGGGTCCTGCCCGGTTGGGGTGATCTGGGCGATCCGCCATTTCATCGCTGCGAAACTGCCGCCGTTGCCAACGAATGACGAGGACCGGAATTGCAGGCTATTGATCGGATAGGCGGCTGAGCCGATGTACGTCGCCAGGGGCTTGCCGGGAATGGCGGGATCCGCCGCAAGGCTCTTGAGGCTTGGTGCGCCGCTGGGGTCGCCCATCCAGTTACGGGTGTTGTTGTTGGCGTAGTTGATGTACGCCTTCATTTTATTGATCATTCCCTCGAAGCCGCCTGGGGCGGGAATGGTGTTGCCGGACCCGCCGGCATAATAGCGGCCTTGGCCGGCCTTGTTGGGGTCGCCACCCAAGATTCGGGGGTTGTAGTCCCACATGGCGCGGTCGGCATCGACGAACGACGGCTTGGCCTTGGTCCAGATCTTGGCGGCCATTTCGTCGATCAACTGGCCGGTCTGCTCGGGGTTGTAGAGCAGGTCAAGGATTTCGCGGAGGCGGTTGCGATATTCGGTATTGAACGGCTCGTGTTTTGAGGAGTAGTTGTTGCCGTTATAGAGGACTCGGGATTTGAAAGGCTCGTTGCCGTTGCCGTACATGGTCTCGGCCCAGGTGAGGTCGAGGTCCCAGGGCAATTGCGTCCACTTATTGGTGACGGGGTCGTGGTAGAGGAAGTAATTCTTTCCATAGCCGACGTCGCCGTGGTGGATGGCTTCTATGATGGCGCGGTAGCTGTAATAGGCGTCGAGGTTAACGTTGTCGCGCCACCATTGGTCGTTGGAGCTGTAGTTGACGAAGGAGACGAGGTCCTGGTTGCCCGGCTCGGTGGGTTGGGTGGGTCCCTGGTTGTTGTGGGTGCCGCCGCCGGCGCCGCTTTCCATCTTGTAGAGGTTTCCATCGGGCAGGCTGTGTTCGTCGAGGAATTGGCCATCCATCTGCTCGACGGCCAGGTAGAGGCCCCAGAAGTCGCCTTCGTATTGGTTGGCGGGGTTGGCCTCGGCGGTGGCATCGACGACGCGGAACTGGGCGAAGTTGGTGTTGGACGCGGGTGTTCCGGCGAGGTTGAAGAGCTTGAAGCCGACGGATTCGTAGAGGCCTTGTTCGCCGCGGTTCCAGTAATCGCCTTGCTGAATGCAGGCGCCGAGGTTGAGGTTGTTCCACTTGGCGGCGTAGGGGTTGCCGTAGTCGTCATGGGCCTGGAACTCGTGGTTGCGGAGGAAGTCCAACTTCCACATGTTCTTGACCATGGCGTATCGCCAGACGCCGCCACGGGCGCGGAAGACGACGCCGTCATAGACGATTCCGTCGTAAACGAGGGTTCCGCGGCCCTCGTAATTGTTGCCGGCCCAGGTGGCCGCCTCGACGTCCGGTTGCTTGGCGATGAGCTGGTAGGCGGGGACGGAGCCCATCACGTCGGGGCTGTAGGTGACGACTTTGGCCTTGGCGGGGTCGGAACTGCCGGGCTGGATCGCGCCGCTCCATGCGGGGATGCCATTGTAGCAGTAGTAGGCGAAGTTGGGCTGGGGATCGTCGGCATAGGGGGCGGTGATCGATACGCCAAGGTTGTCCGTCGTGGTTATGCGGTAGCGGACGAGGCGGCGGTGGACCTGTACGGAAGCGGGGATGATGGCGGTGAAGGTGGCGTCGCCGGCAATGGTATCGCCATTGGCGCCGGCGTCGTTCATGACGACGGTCGTCCAGTTGGCGGCGTTGTTGTAAGCGGCGTCGGCGAAGGCGATGTAGTTACCGGGATCGACGATCTGGTATTTGAGCGAGGCGCTGGCCACGCCGTCGGGATCGGTGATTTTGGCAGCGATGGTCACGGGCTGGTTGGCCAGGGGCTGTTGGGGGGTGTTCTTGACCTGGCGCATGGCTGGGGGCGCATTGTTGGCGGCAATGGGGGTGTTGGGTGCTCCGGCGGCCGACGCTGCCTTTGGCGAGGCGATCAGGCGGCAGTCGAAGAAGGCGTCGGAACTGCTGCCGAGGTTGCTGTTAAACACCTGGACGGCGATGACGTTGTTTGCACCAGCGACCAACTTGCTCAGGACTGTCGGCGAAAGGTTGTAGGCGAGGAAATCGAAGTTCTCGGGGGCATTGCCACTGGCCAGGTCGCCGACGTTGGGATTCTGGTTCTTGTTGTCGTTGGGGGTTGAGGAAGTGACGTTTTCGGTGTAGGCCCACTCGCCATTGATCCAGACAACGAACCCGTCGTCGTGCTGTGCCTCGATGCGAAGGGCCCCGATCTGGGAGGGATCGGTAACGGTGAAGGTCTTCCGGATGAAAAATGAGGAGTATTTCCCCTTCATGTCCGCCAGTTGGGGGCTGCCGCCCAAAGCGACGTTCGCATCGTAACCGATGGGTCCGGTACCGTTGTACCACGGCTCGGGATTCTGAGGGGCGGGGACGAAGGCGACGTTTCGCCATGCTTCTTTGGGGGTGGATGCCTCGGCGATGCCTTTGCGGAAGGTCCAGGCGCCCGCGGGGGCGAACAGGGTCTGGTCCTGGGGACCGGCGCCGGCGGCGACGGTGGGCAGGGCGCTGCGCCAGTTTCCGGCGAGATTGTTGTCGAAGTCGGGATTGATGAGCTGTATGGATTTGCCGGTGCCGGCAGTGGTGGTGGGGTCGCCGACGGTGGGCCAGGGGAAGCCGGCGCCGTAATTCACCTCGTCCAACCTGCCTCCGGACTTATTGGACAGAATCAGGTCGTCGCCATCGGCTGAGAGCTTGCCGGCATAGGGGCCCAGCGTCGTTCTTCCGAACTTCAAGGCAAAGCGATCGGGATAGGCTGCTACGACCTGGTATCCGCCGGCGGGCAGGCTGGTGTCGTCGGGGAACGTGTAGTCGATGCCCTTGGTGAAAGCGGCGTCAGAGAGGTCCACGGCAGCGGAGCCGGGGTTGTACAACTCGATGAACTCGACCAGTTCGGTGTCCACATCCGGGTTGAAGTGGATCTCGTTGATTACGACTTCGGACCGCGCGTTGGGCTTGCCAGGCGTCGGCGTCGCGAAATAGCGAACCATCGTGCCGGTGCCGGCTGGATCAATCCCGTACGAGATGTCCGCTTGCTGGGGCGGATATTCGACGCCAAACTGGGACACGATCGTCACCGCGTCCGGCTCCACCAGTGCCAGATAGTCGCCGCCCGCGTTCAGGTTGAAATTGGTATGCAGTTCCTGGCCGGCAACGCGAAGGTTCTTGTTGGACGCAAAAACAACCAGATACCCATCTGCCCCGATCGGGACATCGGGGAAATCCCACTGGTTCAGATCCGTCGCGTCGTCGGTGAGATGATAATCCTTCAGGTTCGCCGGTGAGGAGCCCGCGTTGTGAATTTCGATCCAGTCCGAATAGTCGCCATCCTTGTCGGCGAGGGCGGCGGTGTTGGACGCCATGAACTCCGAGATGGTTAGATTCCCCGCGAGCAATACGCGTGGTTCGAGCCGGTCCACGGCGTGCCGATAGTCTGCGCTGGGTGCATGCGAAGAACTCAAGAGCGACCGGATCGCATGCCAAAGCACGGCGTTGGTCCGAGAAAAACCAGCCCCTGGCTGCGTCCGTGGCGCCACTGCTGGATGCATAGACTCCTCCAATACCCCGTCGTCCGCCTGAACCTCGACCTCAAGCGTCGTGGCTCGGGGAGTCAACATCGCTGGCGCGTCGGCTTTGCTCTGCCCTCGCGTAGGATGCGACGAACGACAGCGGTGTAAATCAGGCGAGTGACAGGCCTCTACAATTCTGACCCAGACCTCGGATAATACAAGCACAATCTCTCTGGAACCGGAAGACCGACATCGTCCCGAAGCAACCGGCCGGCCGCGGGTCGCTTGCCGGGCTGCGATTATCGGGCGTCCGTCGTTCAACTCTCAAGACAGCAGCGCCTTGGTCGAAAACAGCCCTGCCAGCAGGCTCTGCGTTTCGTGCTTGGTGGGTTGCATCTGAGGCTGCGCCGACTGGGGCAAGGGCGTCGGCGCATCCGTCACAGACATACGCGCGCCCTGCCCAATATAGGTGCTATCGATCAGGAAGTAGTCGTCCGCGTTGACGGTGCCATCGTAATTGAAGTCACCGTTGTAATGCCCGGCCGCCTGGGTGATGTACCCGGAGTCGATCAGGAAGTAATCGCTGGCGTTGATCATCCCATCCAAGGTCGCATCCCCATTCCAAGTGTACTTCACCAAGATGCAGTTGGCGTCGACGATCTGGTAGTCAAAGTAGGTGTAGAACGCGCCGGAATCGCCGCCTCGGTCATTGAAGAGCGCCGCCAGGCCGGTCAAGCCGTTGGCCAATGCTCCGCTGCTTGTGATGCCGGCACCACGCCATTGGATCGAACCGCCGGACCTGGCCGACCCGATGCAACTCTGCACCCGCTCATACAGCAGGTCGCGGCTTTGCGGATCGCCTTGAACGATCAGATCGCCGCTGCCCAGGTCCAGCAGGCCTTGCGCGCTGATGCTCAGAGCCCTCAGTCGCAGCGCCCGCCGGGTGCTCGATGCGATGTTGACGCGGGCGGAGTCATTGATCGTCAGCGATGCGAACTCCTGGTCCGTGGCCAGGGTGATGGCCGCGGCATTGTTCAGGGTGATCCCGAGATTCATCGCGCCAGCGGTCGTATCCAGGAGGGTGGTGCCTCCATTGACGATCAGGGTGTTGTTGCCGACACCGACCATGATCACCAATGCCTGCGACTTCGCGGCGTTCAGGCCTGTGCCGGAGATCGTGATCGTGTCGTCCCCCTCGGTAAGCTCGGCGCTCCCCGTGTCCACGATGATGGTGTCGGCGTTGCTGACGACCACCGGTACGATCGGCATGCCGTTGGTGCCGGAAATCCGTGTTTGGCCCGCAGCGGGACAATCCACCGCCAGGTTGTCCACATCGTTTTGCGTGCTCAGGGTGAACGACGCACAACCATCCACCGCGAAAGATTCCACTCCGGTGAACGAGACGTTCCGGTTGCCAAAATTGACCAGCCCGACGTCCGTGACGTCGGGGTTCGGAAAGAAGGTCGCCGCGAGCGTGCCGTTGCCCAGGATCCGCAGCAAGTCGCCCGACACGCTCTGCGATCCGCCATCGAAAACCAGGCCGCCTGCCGGGATCGGGTTGCCATTGGACATATCGATCGTCAGAACGTCGTCGCCGTTTCCCCCCAGGAAGGCCAGCGAAGTGACCAGGTCGCGCTTCAGATAGAAAGTCGCCTCCCCGGTGGTAGGCACGTTCTGGAAGAACTCCAGGAAAATGCCCGCGGTGTCCAGGCGGAGTGCGCAGTTGTCCGGCCCGTCCGTTCCGTACCACATGCTCGGCACCGCAGATACCACGATGCTCGCTACCCCCGCCCCGGCCAGATTGTCGGTAACCGTCACGACAACGGTATGCATCCCGGGCACCGTGAACACATGCGAGAGCTTGAAGGTCTGGTCGGCGTTCAAAACGACCGGCTCAGGGCCATTTCCCTCGTCCCAATCCACCGTGCCGATCCAGATCTGCCCCTCGTTGGGATCAACAAACGAGGCATTGCGACTGAAGGTATAGCCGACGCCGATGGTCCCCGTCGCGGCACCGACACTCACAACCGGGATCACTTGCCCGCGGTTCTCCCTGCCTGGCGTTCCGCCCACGAAGTCGGACATCCAGTTCACTGAATCATTGCCGTAGCTGGTCGCTTGCAGGCGGCCCAGCGACGCGCCGGTGCCATCGGGCTTCGTCGGCCAAGGCGCTTTGTTGTCGTACTTGATCCGCTCGACGAGCACATATGGCACGATGGCGTCGCCTTGCGGCTCGGCCGGCTTCGACAACTCGAGCGGTTCGCCTGCCGCGTTGAGCACGCCGATGTACGGTCCGAATATCGGCACCCCCGCGGGAATGTCATACTTGGTGCGGAACGTCGACGGATCGATCGGCACGACCAATGCGTAACCATCAGCCGGTATCTCGTCGCCGATGTTGAAGCTGAACTGGACGCCGCTGGTGAATTTCCAGGCGTTCTCCGGGTGGGCCGGGTCGTAGAGCTTGGCGGGGGATCCCGTGGTGTTCTTCAACTCGATGTACTCGTCCTTGCCGGCCACCGGGTGGTACATCAGCTCGTTGATGACCACAGGCCCAATCAGCGGATACGCGTTGGCAGTCTCGCGAGTTACGGTGCTCATCGCGACAAAATCGCTCTTGCCGCTGCTCTTGTTGTAGCGGCCGAAGCTCACGCCGCTGTCGGCCGTTCCGAAGTCAGTCGATTCTTGATATCCGCCAGCGAGGCCGTTGTAGTTCGATGAAATGTAGAAGTGATTGCTCAACTCGCTGAACGCAAAGCCCAACGCAGCCTGGGTGAGCACATAGTAGGCCAGCCTGGGGACAATCGTGTTCGTCGGCAACTGGCGCATCTGGAGGTTGTCGGCCAGATTGCTCACGAACCACCCGGAAATGTCGATGTCATTTCCGGTGGTGTTTCGGATCTCCACCCAATCGCTGCCCACCTCGAGGGGATTGCTCATGATCTCGTTGATCACGATCGAATCGGGATCCAGCCCTGGGTCAGCGGCGCCCGGCGCTCCGCCGGGCATGCTGCTTGGCCGCCAGGCGTCCTTGGTGTCCAGCACCGCATTGCTGGCCGACGGATTCACCGCCACCATCGAGAAGCCTCCGCCGTCCACCAGCGGGAACCAGGTGTTGTTGTAGGTGAACTCCTCGATCAGTTGCCCCAGCGGTCCTTCAAGCCGGATCGTGTCGCCGGCGTTATCCAGCTTCTCGTCAAACGGTCCGGCCATGTGGATGGCGTCGCCGTCCGGCGTCGTGTTGCCGTACCGGTTCAGGAAGGCATCCTTGTTCTTCACCACCACAATCCGCTGTGCCGGCGTAAGGTACCGGTCTGCCGGGTCGAGCGTGGTGCTGTCGAATACGAAATCGATCCCGTTGGTGAACTGGATCCCCAGCAGGTCAATTGCCACCGCACTGGTGTTCCGGAGCTCGATAAACTCAAACTCAAAATCCTTGAACCCGCCTCCGGCGGGCACGGGAGGATTGTACATCAGCTCCGTGATGCGTAACGCGGACATGTCCAAGGTAAATGTCGCGTCGGTCATCGCACTCCAGGTGACGCCGCTGAGCACCCTCGCCTTCACGTTGGTTGTCTGGCTGATCGGAATCGCGCCGCTGTAAAGCGTCGCGCCGGGCGCCACCGCCCCGCCCAGCAGCCGCGGATCGCTCCCGTCCAGCGTGTAGTAGATCGTTCCCGCCGGCGCGGTCATCGTGAGTGCAAAATTCTTGGAGATGACCCCGCCGAACTGGCTGAATGTCGGCGCATCAATCGACGGATAAAGCTGCTTGGTCTTGAGTTGCGCCAGCACCACCTTCGACCGTTGGGGGAAGAAGTTGTTGAGAATGTTGTTGACCACGTTGACCCACGTCGTGTTCCGATTGAGCGGCGGGTGGGTCTTGGAGTCTCCCCAACGGGCGGATTCGCCGACCACGGCGCGATCGATCTCGTTTTTCCGCTCGATGAACCGGGCCGCCGGCACGTTACGCTCGGGATGCGTCGGGTCCCACTTGGGATTGAGCGGGTCCACATAGAACACCCCGCCGTTGAAGAACGCCTTGTGCGCGTGGTCCGCAACCTTCAGTTTGAACTCCGCGTTGGCCATGCACTGCTGCCACAGCCACTGGGGGTTGCTCTTGTCCAGCGAGCTACCCGCCGAATAGGGGCCCATACGGTTTTCGTTGGCATTGAGCAGCGTGTGCTCGGAATCGTGGGCCACAAAGCGGAAGCCCATGCTGCCGTCCCGCTTCCGGTACCCATAGAAGTTGTTCGGGCTGGTGTTGTTGAGGAAATTCGAAATCGGCGCATCGAGGTTCCCGCCGTACTCGATCACGAGCATGTAATCGATCAGGTTGTCAATATCGAGGAGGTTCTCGTAGGCCGGATTCAGTGATCCGTCGGGATTGCGCCCCTGGATTTTGAAATACGACGCGTTGGTGGTCAGACCGGCCTTCGCCGCGCTCCAAAGCCTGGTCCACGCCTCCATGTTCCCGTCCGTCGCGTTGATCGTGTACGGCCCAGCCTCGACCTTGATCACATCGTAATCGTCCGAGGTTCCCCCGAGGTAGCTGGCCGCCCACGACGCCTCCGGCCGCTCGCAGGTGTTGTACAAACCCCAATACTGTCCATTGATGTACAAATGATAGTAATCGCCCCGCTCACCCATGCTCCCCATCGCGAGTTGGCTGTCCCGCGAGAACACGTCGCGTATGAACACACCGTTCGGATCCCCCCCGAAGCTCCACGAATAGTTCTGGAAGGTACGCAGATCAAAGCAGTCGAATGCATCCGGTCCGTCGGGCCCGAATACCGGATACTTCAGCTTCCCGTCCCCATACTCGTCGCGGAAGAAGAATCGGAATGCGTGCTTGGGGTTGTCAGTGCTGCGGCTGTAGCCGCCCCGGATGCGGATGCCGCCGTTCTCCTGGAAACCCGATTTGCCGTCCGGGTAGATCAGCTCGACCGACATCGGCCGTTCCCACGCCCTGCCCTCTCTGCCGGGATTGGCGTAGATGCCCGTCGACGAATTGAACAGGTCGTTCAAATCCATGACGATCGAGAAACTCGGGATGGTCTTCAGATCGTTCTTGATGGTGTCCTTGTACAGCACATTGTTGACGATATCGGGGTCCATCCCGTAGTTGACGACATTTCCGCCCCAACTGGACGGCCACCCCGTCGGCGTCGCGCCCGTCGCCGATTGGCGGATCACGTCGTCCAGGAATAGGTAGGTCTGCGCATCGACGTTCGTGGCCACATACCCCGCCTTATAGGCCGCCGCTCGAATCGTCGTCGTCGCCGAAATGTGGATCGGGTTCGTATAGAGGGTTCCGGTTGTCGCCGTCGGCGCCTTGCCGTCCAGCGTATACCGGATCTGCGCCCCCTCCGTGGTCGTCGTGATCGTCAGGTCAAAGGGAGTGTCATAAAAGCCGCGATCGTGGTCAAACTTGGTGTCCGCGACCACTCCCAACGCCGCCCCCTGGTTCGCGGTGCCGGGCGTCGGCTTCGTGTAGTACCGTTCCAACACCGGCGTCGTCACCGCGCTCTGCAGCTCCGGGAGGATCAGAAAATCATAATCGTCCTTGCCGATGTTCAGTCCGTGGATCGCCAGCACGTTGTCTCCCACGGCCAACGCCGCCTTGTGGTCCGTGATGTCGATGTCCTCGAAGACAATCGCCTGGCTCTTGTCATGGCTGCGCGTTGCGCTGGAGTTGTATGACGGCGAATCCGGCGCATTCCGCGTCGCCACAAGCTCGCCGTTGATGTACGCGGCAAAGCCGTCGTCGTACTTCATACGCAACATCAGCGAGCTGATGATTCCCACGTCATCTACATGAAACGGGATGCGGACATACGCCGACGCGTTCTTCCCCAACATCTGCGCCTGAACGTTCGTATTGATCAACCCCGTAAACATCGCCTGGGTTGGCGGCAAGGTCGTCGTCGTCGAGAGGTAAAGGTCCGCATTGTATGCCGGGCTACCCGCGCCGCTGTTCTTGTGCATCTGCACGTAATACGTCCCCGTCGCCGGGATGCGGAACGAGTAGATCGCCGCATCATCGCTGTACGGGGCAACCACCGTGCTCGTGCCGTCGTCCGATGCGATCGGCTGCCCCGTCGAATTCAGCAGGTAGACGCTTGCGTCCATCGCGCCTGCCGCGCCTTTTGAATCCAGATTGACGGTCACCAGGTCCCCGGCCGTAAACAAGAACTTGTAGAAGTCTTCGCTCGACCCCGCCGTCGCGCTGGTCCGCGACCGGTACTGCACGGCCCGCCAACTGTTCGATACATCGTTCGCCTGCGCAGCGCTGTCGTTAGGCTCCGTCTCCTGCGTCACGTTCCCGGTCGTATTCGGCACCCCGCCTGTGTTCTCGAGCCACAACGCCAGGTCATAGGTTCCGCCCGCATCCGCCACCGACCTCAGCTTCACAAAATAGGTGTCGTTGGCGGTGATCGTGAAACGATGCAGCAGGGCATCGGTATTCCCACCCGGCCCGCTGTTGTCATCCGCCGTCAGGAGCGTTGGATTGCTCAGGTTATTGTTGAGGCGATACAGCTCGACATAGCTGTTGGCCATGGTGCCGCGGGCCGAACCGACGCCGGCCGCTGAAATCGTCAGCACATCCCCCGCGTCAAGGGCGCCAATCCTGTAGAAGTCGGCCCCGATGGTCGTGGTCGCCTCCCCACGGATGCTCAACTGGTAGTAGTTGCTCGTCAGCGCAACAAAGTTGCCCGAGGCATCGTTGGCGGTTGCGGTGGTGTTGTTGGCCTCAACCTCGGTAGACAGCGCAACGCCGGCGTTGATCTCAAACCCCAAGCCGCTGGTTCCGCTGCTCCAGGTCGAATCGTCAAAGATGCGATGGGTCCAATCTAACCCCATGTTCGCATTCGCGGGGACGGTCGTTCTTAGCGACGTCCCGGCCGTCAGGTAGGTCGTCGTGGATATCGTGCTGGATGCCCGCCCATAGGAAATGTCCGTCCTCTGCTCGGGGAACCCCGGCGAATACTCGGATACAACCTTCCCGCTTGGGTCTGCCAAACCAAGGTACTCGCCATCCACACTCAGGCGGAAGGGCGTGTGCAACGGCTGGCCGGCCGGTGCCGGGACTTTTCCGGATGCGTAGACAATCGCATAGGCCTTTCCCTCCAACGGCGTGGACGGAAAAGTCCACTCAGTCCGCGTATTCGGATCGTCGGTCGGCCCACTGATCAGTTTGTACCCCTGAAGGTTGATCGCGGCAGAGTCCGGATTGTAGATCTCAATCCAGTCCGACGAGTCGTCTTCTATGTCTTTCCAACCCTGGTCGTTGCTGGCGAGGAACTCGGTGATCATCGGCGAAGCGGCCAACAACTGGCGTGGCTCGAGCGTTTCGAGCGTAGCGGCCCGCCCACAACTTAACCCCCTGGATCGACTATAGATACGTTGTAGTACCCGGCTGGTACAGATTTTAAGCAGTCGCCCAAAATCCGTCCTGCTCCGCGCTCCTGCTGCAAGACGCATGTGCCGCTCCATGTTGTCTGACCGCGCCCTCGAGGGATACGAGCCCTACCTCGGTTACGTCACCAAGAACTACCCGGCTTGTAGTAAAACCTACAGCCGGCTGCGATTAACCGAGTTTTATCTAAGATATCTTGCTTCCGCCCACGACGCAAACAGAAACGGTTTTGGTAATCTAGGCAAACTGTGACGACGGTTGCCTTGGCCCAGTTCCACCGCCGATCCGCGCCTGCTCAATGCGGGTCAACCCCCTAAAGCCTTAAGCCAGCCATCACACATCCTTATCGGAATCCAAGCCCGCCGCGCCCGTCGTCTCCTCCCCGTTTTTCTTAGCCGCGTACGACGACAGCAGCGTCCCGAAATCATCGAGCAACTCGCGAGCCTTCGGCGGCAGGGTCTTCATCAAGCCCTGCGCCGCATTCCCCAGGCCCGCTGCCTGCATAAACCGCTGGCTCATCTTCACCATCGTCTCCGGGTCCCCAAACACCTGCACATTCGCCTTGGCCATCATGTTCCCCATCGAGACCGCGGCCTGCACCCGGACTTCCTTGTCCGCCTCGATCCGCAGCTTCTCCAACTCGAACTTTAACGCCGCTTGCTCGAACTCCTGCTTGTTCGACAGGCACTGTCGCTCGACGTCCACCCTCGCCTGCTCGACGTTGACCTTCTCCCGCTCGACGGTCACATCCACCATCTTGCTGGCCTTGTCGCCGTCCGCCCGGCGGATGCTCGACTGCGCATCGCCCTCCGCCAGCCGCAGCTTCGCCTCGTACTGCAGATCGGCCGCCTTCCGCTCCGCCTCGGCCTGCTTCACGACGGTATAGGCCGACACGTCTGCGGTCGTTTCCTGGCGGATCTTGTTTTCCTGAATCACCTGCTTCGCCGCGATCAGCTTCTTCTCCGCCTCGCGCGCCGCCTCGGCGGTCACCTGCACTGTCAGCACGCTCTGCTTCGCCTGTTCTCGCTGCGCCTCGGCCGTCAACATCTCCGCCTGGGCGGTCGCACGCTCCTGCTCCTTCTGCGCGATGGCCACTTCCTTGGCGCGTTCCGCGACGTCGACCGCCTGCTTCTTCAGGATCTGCGCGGTTTCCTGCTCCTTCTGCTTCACGACCAGGGCAATCTGCTTGGCAATCTGTGCCTGCTCGACGGTCAGCGTCCGCTCGACCTCCGACGTTTCAATCGTCCGCATTTTCTCGATATCGCGTTTTGCCACGGCCTCGTCCTGCGCCAGCTTGAACTCCGCGACCTCCCTCTCTCTGGCCGCCCGCACATTGGCGACATTCATCTTCTGCTCGGCCTCAAACTCCGCCTGATCGCGCTCGAGGCTAAGCATCTTTTTCCGCGTAGCCACATTCTTCTCGATGACCGCCCGCTCGGCCTCGCGCTCGATCTCATTTCGCTCGACGCGCGCCCTCTGCGTGATCTCCGCGATCTTCCGCAGGCCCTGCGCATCGAACACGTTCCGCTCCTGAAGCTGCGTGGGATCAGTCTGGTCCAGCGAGGAAATCGTCACCGACTCCAGCGTCAACCCGTTCGACGCCAAGTCATGTGTCACGATCGCCTGCACGGAGGAGGCGAATTCATCCCGCTTGCAGTGGAGCTCGACCAGGTCTTTGGTGGCTGCCACCGTCCGGAGCGCGCTCACGAGCTTCTCCTGCACCAGCTCCGAAACCGCTTCGGGCTGCACGTTCCGCCCGCCCAGCGACCGCGCCGCCTGCAGAATGTCATCGCTGTTCGCCTGCACCTTGATATAGAACTCCGCCGACAGATCGACCCGCAGATTGTCCTTGGTGATCAGGGCATGCGGCCCGCGTCGCTCAACATTCAGGCGCATCGTCGCCAGCGAGACCGGAACCACCTGGTGCACCACGGGGAGCACCACTTTTCCGCCGTCCTTGATGACCAAGGCCCCGCCCATCCCGGTCCGCACAAACGCGAGATTTGCCGATGTCTTCCGGTAGAACTTGGCGATGAAGACGGCAATCGCCGCGGCAACCATCAGGAAGCTTCCCAGAGCACATAACCCAACCTGTGCGCCCCGGTTCAGATACTGCTCGACGAACCAGACGCCGGCTGCCAACACCGCGCCGATAAGGAACGTAAACATGATCATATGAATCCCTCTCCGCGTTAAGTTTTCACAGCCGGATCCCGAGCAACATCACAGGGTTGGACGTAGAAAATCTGCCGCTTGCCGTTGTACGCCACAAGCCGGACCTTGGCGCCTTTTGGAATTTCCCCGTCGTTTTTGCCTACGCGGCAGGGCACCTGAAACACCTCGCCGCGGTCGTCCCGGATAAACGCCATCCCGAAGTCGTGGTTGATCGTGTACAAGGCCTCGCCGACCAGCCCGAGCAGCTCATGCCGCCGCTTGGCATAGGTCTCGCTGAGCGGAAAGAACCGCCCCATGATCCGCGATAGGCCGACTGTCCAGAGCACGCTGCCCACGGTCGCCAGCGGGAGCGAGATCAGCGGCAGAAACGCCTCGCGTCCGCGTTCATGAAATCTCGGCCACAATAGATAGTTCGTGCAGAACCCGATCATCCCCCACCCCATGAGCATCGCCATCACCAGGAGGCTCAGCGGCAGCCGCCCCACCCCGATCCACGAAAGGGCCGCCAAATACAGCGGCGTCTCCGAAGCATCCGCGTCCGCATCCGCGTCCGTATCCCCATCGCCATCCCCGTCCGGCTCAGCGTCCGCATCCGCATCGCCGTCGGCACCGCCGTCGGCCCCAGGGTCGCCTCCGGCTTCCGCATCCGCATCGATATCCGCATCGGCAGCAATATCTGCACTGGCATCGGTGTCGCCGGCGCCAGCGCCGCTCACCACAAACACGCCCAAGCACAGCATCGCCAGCAGAAACGGCACGATGAAGATGAGGTTCCACCAGCTTGATAGAAGTTCCGCAGTCATCGTTCACCCGGTTAGACGAGGATCGCGACTACCCCTGTAACTATAGCCACCGGCATCCTGGCCGCAAGCACGATCAGGCTATAAAGCGCCACCCTGTATATAACCATCCCATTCGGCTTCCCCAGGGCACTTAGGTTCGCCCCCACAACGCCGCCATCACCCCAGTGTATCTCATAGGGTCGAGTTCGGTGGCCGGCGACACACCGGTCGAGCCGCGCCTTGAACTCCTCAGGATGATCAACAACCAACAGACGGAGGTACAGGCATGTCAACGAGACTCACGCGGCGAACCTTCCTTAAGAGCAGCCTTGCTGTTGCAGCGCTATCCGCACTGCGCAGCCCAACCATCATGGCGGCGGATGCGGGCAAGAAGCTGGGCGTGGCCGTCGTCGGCGCCGGCGGCATGGGCGACTACAGCACCGGTATGGCCCTGCAGGAGAAGTTCGTCGCCTTCGCCGATGTCGATGACAACACCATCAAGGGCGTGATGAAGAAGGCCACGGACGGCGGCCACAAAACCAAGGCATTTTTCGACTACCGCAAAATGCTCGATGAGTGCAAGAATGACATCGACGTCGTCCTCATCGCCACCCCCGATCACAACCACGCCCCGGCCGCCATCCGCGCCATGGACCTGGGCAAACACTGCTTCTGCCAGAAGCCGCTCGGCCACAACATCCGCGAATGCTACGTTCTGGCCAAGGTCGCCAAGGACAAGAAGCTCATGACCAACATGGGCAACCAAGGCCAATACGAAGAGCGCATGCGTCGCATCGCCGAGTACATTGATGCCGGCGCCATCGGAAACGTCGTCGAATCGCATACGATCCTCGGGCGAAACTTCGGCGGCACGGGCGGCCGGCCCGCCTCCAAACCCGTTCCGCCAACCCTCCACTGGGATGAATGGCTCGGGCCAGCGCCCTACCGCGACTACCACGACGGCCTGCACCCGTTCTCCTGGCGCGACTATCGCGCTTTCGGCACCGGAACCATCGGCGATATGGCCTGCCACAACGTCAACCCGGTTTTCTGGGCGCTTAGCCTCGGCAAGGTCAAGAAATTCACCATCGAGTGTCTCAACACCACCGGCGGCTCGGAAGAAAAATACCCCCAGAACAACATCGTCCGCTACGACATCGAGCGTCCCGGCAAACCCCCCGTCAAAGTTTTCGTGTACGACCACGACGGCCTGAAGCCGCAGATCATGAAGGACACCGAGAAGGCCAACGAGCGTAAGTTCGGCGAGTTCACGCTCTTCGTCGGGGAAAAAGGCATGATGGGCTCTGACTCCCGCATCATCCCCGAAACCAAGCACCGCGAATTCTCCAACCCCCCGAAAACCTACGCCCGTGCCCACGGCGATCCGGTCGGCGACCTCTACTGGTGCATCAAGAACGGCGGAACGCCCGCGGGCAACTTCATCGACTTCGCCACTCCGCTCACCAGCATCGCTTTGGTCGGCCACCTCGCCCAGTTCGCCGGCGTCGGCAAGAAACTGGAATGGGACGTCGAGAAGATGGCATGCACGAACATGCCCTCGATCAACCAATACGTCCGCCGCGACTACCGCAAAGGCTGGGAAGTCTAACCCTGCCCCGCCCAGCCAATCAGAGCCCCGGATGCATTTCCGGGGCTCTTCTTCATCCGGACTTCACCTCGACTCACTGCCCGGTCCGCTGTACCCTACGACCCGATGACGAGCACCTCATGGACCCCCCGGCGCCGGCTCCTCACCGCGGTCGCCTGCGGCATCCCGGACCGTGTCCCCATCTGCACGTACGAACTGGCCGGCTACAACTCCGCTGCCTGGGAGAACAACGACGCCTCCTACGCCCGCCTCATGGCCCGCATCCGCCAAGACGGCGACTGCACGACGATGTGGGATCCGGCCTCCACCGCGACCTTCCTGGCCACGGCGCACTCGCTCCCCATCGACCGCCGGACCTGCCGCACCGGCTCGCACACCCGCACCACATCGGTCATTCGAACCCCCAAAGGCCCGCTCAGCCAAATCACCGAACAAGACGACGCTGTCCATACCACATGGATCACCGAGCCCTGGTGCAAGTCGATCGATGACGTGGATAAAGCGCTCAGCATCCCCTACGTCCCGGCTGCTTACGACGTCTGCGACTTGCCACGACTCCAGAAGGAAGTCGCGGACCGCGGGATCATCATGGCCACGCTTGCGGACCCCGCCCTGACTGCCGCCGAGCTGATGAGCTTTGAGGAGTTTACGGTCTGGGCGTTCGAGCATCCCGAGCACTTCGCCCGCACCACCGCGATCCTGGCTGAGCGGATCATGGAGAATCTCCGCCGGCAACTGGACGCTTGCGGGGTCGATTTGTACCGGATCGTCGGCCCCGAGTACTTTACGCCGCCGTATCTTTCACCTGAGCGGTTCAAACGGATGGTCGTCCCGCATGTTTCCGCCATGGCGGATTATGTCCACTCCCGCGGCGGGAAGGTCCGCGTTCACTGTCACGGCAAGATTGCGCGGGTGTTGGACCTGATTTTCGAAACCCATCCCGACGGCATCGATCCGTGCGAACCTCCGCCCGATGGTGATCTCGATCTTAACGAGGTTAAACGCCGTTGCGGCGAGCACAACGTAAGTGTCTGGGGCAATACCGAGTTGAGGGTGTTGGAGAACGGCAGCCCCACTGAAATCCGCGAGGCGGTGAAACGTTCCATGGAGCAAGCCAAGGAAGGCGGCGGGTATATTCTGATGCCCACCGCTTCGCCGATCGACGTGCCGCTGTCGGCAAAGACGGAGGGCAACTACTACGCGTGGCTTGATGCGGGGCTTGAGTTTGGCGGGTATGGTTGAGGCGTGGATGCTTGGGGCCGCTGGTGTTGGGGCTGGGGATCGGGTATCTCGGTGGGGATGCGGCGGGAGGTGCGACATGTTCCGGTGCTGCTGGGGGAGGTTTTGGCGGCGTTGCGGCCGGTGGCGGGGAAGATCATCGTGGATTGCACGGTGGGGCTGGGAGGGCATGCCAGCGAGTTGCTGCGGAGGGTTGGTCCGGAGGGGAGGGTGATTGGGCTGGATATGGACGGGGCGAATGTGGAACGGGCGCGGGCGAAGTTGGGGGCGGTGGGGGGGCGGTGGGAGATCCATCAGGGCAACTTTGCGGGTTTGCCGACGGTGCTGGCGGCGGGGGGGGTGGAGCGTGTGGATGGGGTGCTGGCGGATCTGGGGGTGGCCAGCCCGCAGATTGATGATGCGGCCAGAGGGTTCTCGTATCGGCAGGCGGGGCCATTGGACATGCGGATAGACTCGACGCGAGGCCAGCCGGCGTCGGTGTTGGTGAATCGGATGAGCCAGGAGGAATTGGCGGAGGTGCTGCTGGAGTTGGGCGATGAGACGGATGCCCAGGAGATTGCGCGGTTGATTGTGGAGCGGCGGGAGAAGAGGGCGATCGAGACGACGCAGGATCTGATGGCGATTGTGTGCGAGGCGAGGGATTTCACGTTGCAACGGGCGGCGGGCGCGAAGTTGCATCCGGCGGCGAGGACGTTTCAGGCGTTGCGGATGGTGGTGAATCGGGAGTTGGGGAATCTGCAGCGGTTGCTGGATGTGCTGCCGGGGTGTTTGGCGAGTGGGGGGGTGGCGGCGATCATCAGCTTTCACAGCGGGGAGGATCGGTTGGTGAAGCGGGCGTTTCGGGAGGGGTTGGAGGGGGGTGTGTATGAGGAGATTACGCGCGAGCCGATCGTGGCGGGGGAAGAGGAGCGGGAGGCGAACCCGCGGTCGCGGTCGGCGAAGCTGAGGTGGGGTCGGCGTGGGTAGAGCTATTGGGTGGAGAAGAAGTCGGGGTGGCGGCTGGATGGCTTCATGATGGCGAGTCAAAGATCGGCATGTTTCAGTCAAGATCAGCTATTCTTTCGGGCAAGCGCAAACGATATAGTAACGGGCCGAAGTGGGGGATGAATCTTCCGGAGCGATCAGATCGATCCGGCGTGGAGAACTGAAGGGGCCGCGTCAGAGTCACAAGCACAGGAGATGAAGTATGAGCAAGCATTCGGAGCCGAAGACCGCGAAGACATCGGGGCTGAAGAAGGACGATCTGATCGTGATCACGGGAGCGGGCGGGTTTATTGGCGGATCGCTGTCGCGGTATTTTCAGGCTCAGGGTTTTGAGCGAATCCGGGCGGTGGACAAGAAGCCGTTGCCGGACTGGTACCAGGTGGTGAGCGGGGTGGAGTGTCTGTGTCTGGACGTGAGCCAGGAGAAGAATTGCAGGCGTGTGTGTGAGGGGGCGGTGGAGGTGTATAACCTGGCGGCGGACATGGGGGGGATGGGTTTTATTGAGCGGTTTCGGGTTGAGTGTTTGCGGAGCATCCTGGTCAACACGCACATGATCGGGTCGGCGTACCGGGCGGGGGCGCAGCGGTATTTCTATTCGTCGTCGGCCTGCGCGTACAACACGGATTTGCAGAAGGACCCGAAGTGCCGGGCGCTGAAGGAGACGGACGCATATCCGGCGATGGCGGAGCGCGGGTATGGGTGGGAGAAGCTGGTGTCGGAGATGTTCTGCCAGGAGTATTGGGCAGAGCGGGGGATGAAGACGGCGATTGCGCGGTTCCATAATGTATATGGGCCGAACGGCACGTGGGACGGTGGGCGAGAGAAGGCGCCGGCCGCGATCTGCCGGAAGGTGCTCGAGGCGAAGGACAGCGGCAAGCATGCGATCGAGATCTGGGGCGACGGGACGCAGACGCGAAGCTTCATGTACATTGACGACTGCACGTACGGCATTGACATGATCACGCATTGCCAGGAGCTGATCGCGACGCCAATCAACCTGGGGTCCAATGAGCTGGTGTCGATCAACGACCTGGTGAGCATGGCGGAGGATATCGGGGGGATTAAGCTGAAATGGTCGTATAATTTGAATGCGCCGAAGGGCGTGGCCGGGCGGAACAGTGATAATACGATGATCAAGCAGATTCTGGGGTGGGAGCCGAGCACGGCGTTGCGAAAGGGGCTGGCGAAGACGTATGGGTGGATCGAGCAGCAGTTCGGGGATCGGAAGGCGGGGAAGCGGACGGTGAGGGATACGATTTGATGGTCGAGTTCCCGCGGAGGTGCAGAGGGGAGAAACGATGAATGATGAATCAGATAGTGTGCTCTGGGCGGTTGTTCATCATTCTGAGTTTCCTCTGCAATTTTGCGATGAATGAGCTGGGATCGTGAACATGCGGCGAGCAAACTGGGATATCACGGAGGTGATCGGGCGGATTCCGTATCGGATGGCGTTTGCGGGGGGGTGGATTGATCAGCCGTTTGTGTCGCGGCTGAATCCGTCAGCGCCGGGGTCGATGGTGGTGGTGGGGTTGGCGCCGACGTTTCGGTTCATGGATCGGGCGGGGATGGCGACGGGGACGCGGAATGTGGCGATGAAGCTGTGGAAGGATGGGCTGCCCAGGGGCGAGCCGATGAAGCTGGTGAAGGCGCTTTATGCGGCGGAAAACGAGGGGCTGGCGGAGCCGTCGGGGTCGCAGGATATGATCGGGTTAATCTACCCGGGGGTGAATCGGCTGGACTATGATGCGGAGTTTGAGGGGGGTGTTTTCCCGCGGCATATCGAGAGCAACAATGATCCCGCGGTGGCGAGGTGGCTGGAGGGGGTGATCCACATGCTGGCGGTGGGGCCGAGGCCGGTGGGGTATAACCCGCTGGTGGAGAAGCGCCTGGATCGGGAGTGGATTGGGCGGCTGGGGCAAAGCGGGAAGGATTGTTATGAGGCGATTGTGAGGAGGGATGTGGGGGGGTTGGGGGCGGCGATGAACGAGTGCATGAAGTGTTGGGAGGCGCTGCTGCCGTGCACGGTGCGGCATCCCAGGGTGACGGTGGACTTGGTGGGGCTGCTGGGGTATTACCAGCGGCGGTATCCGGGGGCGATGTATTCGGGGTGCGGCGGGGGGTATTTGTACGTGGTGAGCGAGGAACCGGTGGCGGGTGCGTTCAAGGTGCAGGTGAGGACGGGAGAGGAGTGGGCGATATGACGGTCGTGGCAGTTACGGGAAGTTTTGACGATCTGCGGGCGCGGCACGTGCGGTTTCTGGACGAAGCGGCGAAGCTCGGGGATGTGCACGTGATGCTGTGGTCGGATGAGGTGGTGAAGACGATGGAGGGGCGTGGGCCGAAGTTTCCGATTGAGGAGAGGTTATACTTTGTGCAGGCGATTCGGTATGTGAAGCGGGTGAGCGTTGTGGAAGGGGTGATGGGGCAAGACGAGTTGTCGGGGGCAGGGGCGGATGTATGGGCGGTGGATGGGGCGGAGGATAGTGATGGGAAGAAGCGGTTTTGTGAAAAGCAGGGGTTGGGGTATCGGGTGATCGGGGAGGAGCAGTTAAGGGGGTTTCCAATTGTGGCTGGCGAGGGTGGGGCGACTTCTGGGCGGAAGAAGGTCTTGGTAACGGGGTGCTATGACTGGCTTCACACGGGGCATGTGCGGTTTCTCGAGGAATGCTCGGAGCTGGGGGAGTTGTATGTGGTGGTGGGGCAAGACGCGAACATTGCGATGTTGAAGGGGGCGGGGCATCCGATGTTTGGGCAGGATCGGCGGCGATATATGGTGGGGGCGATTCGGCATGTGAAGGGGGCGCTGGTATCGACGGGGATGGGGTGGTTGGATGCGGAGCCGGAGATTGCGGTGGTCAAGCCAAAGATTTACGCGGTGAATGAGGATGGGGACAAGCCGGAGAAGCGGGAGTATTGTCAGCGGAATGGGCTGGAGTATGTGGTGCTGAAGCGGCTGCCAAAGGAGGGCTTGGAGAGGCGGCAGAGCACGGCGTTGCGGGGTTTTTAGAGGGGATGAGGGAGCCTTATCCCTGGATGGAGATGCTGGCTTCCATGCGTTTGCTGGGGGCGGGGAGGTCGAGTTTGCTGGCGATATTAGCGGCTTTTTGCTTTCCCATCTGGTCGAGGAGCATGGCCCAGGTGTCGCGCTGGTAGCGGAGGACGGTGAGTGCGTCGTCGAGGGCTTCGATTTTGTGATCGATGTTGGCCTCGATGAGTTTTCGGTAGGCGTAGTTGTAGAGGGCGGCGAGTTTTCCGCAGAGGTCGGGGTGGACGTCGTGGTGGAGGGAGCAATTCATCTCGGTGATGATTTTCTGGACGCGGGAGATGAGGGAGTAGCTCTGTTCCCAGTTATTCTCGTTCAAGGCGGCGCGGGCCTGCTCGCAGAAGCGGATGGCTCCGTCGTAGAGCATCATTTGAAGCTGCTCAGGGGTGGCGGTGAGGACCTTGGTGCGAAGATAGTTGGTGGCAACGTGTGAGTTCATAGGATCGATTGCCGGGCGATAAGTCAGCAGTATTTGTATCGGCAATGCAGCGGCCCCAAATCAAGCGCGAGGCGTGAAATCCGGCGGCGGGCAGCGCAGGAATTGCCTGTTTCTATTAAGAGGTGGTCGTGGAGGAGGCGATGAAGCTGTTCAGGGCGGACTGCTGGGACTGGAGGCCGGCCAGGACGGTTTCGAGGTTTGCGAACTGTTTTTCGAGGCGAGTGCGTTTGATGGCGATGAGCTTGTCGAGTTGGTCCATGCGGTCCTGGAACTGGACGGTGCGTTGGTCGAGGGCCTGGTTTTGGCGGGTGATGGTTCCATTGACGGGGTCGGTGAGGGCGTTGATGCGGTCCTCGATGATGGCGGCGATGCCTTTTGTGTCGGGGGTGGAACCGGCGCCTTTTTCGTAGAGGGTGAAGAGTTTCTTGACGGAATCTGGGTCGGCGGTGTAGGCGGTGCGGAACTTGTCTTCGTCGAATTCGATTTTGGAATCTGCGCCGATGCGGAGGCCGACCTGTGCGAGGGATCTATAGGCGCCTGCGTTGGGGACTGGGGCATTGAAGAAGGTGAAGATGCGTTCCTGGATGCGCTGGGCGGTGCTGTCGCCGAGGAGGAGGCCTCTCTGCATGGTCTCGTTGTTGAACTTCATGAGGTCTTTGAGTTTGTCGGAGAGGCCATTGAAGGTATCGGCGAACTTTTTGAGTTCTGAGGTGACGTTATCGATGTTCTGGGAGATGCTGAGGGTGACCGGGGAGGAACTGGTGGAGTGGAGGTCGATGGTGACGCCTTTGATGACGTTGGTGAGCTGGTTGGTGCTGGAGGTGATGACGAGGGGATTCTGGGCGCCGGGGGGGCCGTAGATGATGGCGGCGTCCTGGGCTTCGATGAGGTTGGAGGTTTGGAGGGGTGTGTCGCCGGCGTCGAAGAGGAAACGGCCTTGGCGGCCGGTGTTGCGGGCGGTGAGGGAGAGTCTGGAGCCGGAGCCGTCGTTGACGAGGAGTGCGGAGACGGCGAAGCCAGGGGCGTTGATGGCATTGACGGCGGATTGGAGGGTGTCGGTGGGTGAGAGGGTGATGTATTTTTCGAATGAGCCGTTGATGGTGGTCGTGGCGGTGGCGGCGGAGCCGAGGATGTTGAGGTCGGCGGCGGCGTGTCCTGTGACGTCTTGGACTTTGAGTAAGGAGGTTCCGCCGGCGGAGTCGGTGAGGAGGAGACCGTCGCCGTTGGGGTTGATGGAGGCGGTGACGGAGATGTTGCTGGCGTTGATGGATTTGATGACGTTGTCGAGGGATTTCCAGGATGAGGAGAGGTCGATGGTGGTGGAGACGCCGTTGGAGTTGGTGACTTTGAATTTGCCGGCGGAGACGCCTTTTCCGCCGTTGTAATTGCTGAGGAGGGAGTTTTCGGCGACCCATCGGCGTTGGAGGTTGGCGCCGCGGACGGTGGTGGTGGCGAGGGTGAAGGTGCCGGCGATGCCGAGCTGTTCGGCGGTGGTGGAGGAGCCGTCGGCGATGACGAGGTTGCCGATGCCGCCGGAGTTGTCGGTGAGTTGGATGCCGTTGCCGGCATCCTTGAGTGAGGCGGAGACGGAGATTCCGGAGGCGTTGATGCGGTCGAGGATGTCCTGGAGGGAGCTAGCGCCGGAGAAGTCAATGGTGGCGGAGTTTCCGGCGCGGTTGGTGATGGAGGCGGTGCCGAGGCTGAGGCCGGAACCACCGCGAAGGCTGGAGAGCATGACGGTGTTTATGGAGGCGATGAGGGGGGTTCCGTCGATCTGGTTGCCGACGGGTGGCTGGGTGAAGCCGAGGTCTTGGGGGGCTTTGGAACTGTTGAGTGCGGTGACGGAGAGTGTCGCGCCGGTGGTGGTATCGGTGAGGCGGATGCCTTTTCCGGCGGCGGGGATGGAGGCGACGACTTTTCCGGCGGTGGCGGTGTTGATGGCGTCGACGACTTGGCCGACGTTCGAGAGGCTGGTGAGGGTGATGTCAAAGGCGGAGCCGTCGGCGGCGGTGATGCGGAAGTCGGGGAGGGAGCTGGCGGTGCGGACGCCGAGGCCGTCATTGAGGTCGGAGAGCTTAGTAGATCGGCCGACGTAGTTGATGGTGGCCCCGACGAAGGTGTTGGAGGCAGAGGAGCTTACGAGTCCGAGGTCGGTGGCGGTGGAGGATGCGCCTAAGTCGGAGACGATGAGATTGGAGGCGGTTTGTCCGGAGACGTCGGTGAGGGTGATTTTGTCGCCGGTGATCTGGGCTTTGACGGAGACGTCGAGGTTGGTATTGATTTTCTTGACGACGTCGTCGAGTGTGAAGGCGCTGGAGATGTCGATAACGGCGGATTTTCCGGAGCGGTCGGTGATGCGGAAGGAGCCGAGTCGTACGCCGGCGCCGCCATTGAGCTGTGAGAGGAGGGTTTGGGAGTAGACTTCGCCGCCGCCCATTTCGACGGTGAGTGTTCCGGCGATGAGCTTTGCGCGTTTGAGGTTGGCGCCGACGATGGTGGAGTAGCCGGTGTCGAAGTTGCCTGCGATGCCGAGTTGGGTGGCGATGGTGGAGCCTGGGTCGTTGGCGATGATGAGGGTTCCGGCGCCGGCGGTGGTGTCTTGGAGCTGGATGCCGTTGTTGTCGAGGTTGGTGGAGGCGGCGACGGAGATGCCGGCGGCGTTGATGGCGTCGAGGATGTCTTGGACGGATTTGGCGGCGGCGAGGTCGATGGAGGCGGAGGCGCCCAGGCGGTTGGTGATGGTCATGGAGCCGAGCGTGAGTCCGGCGCCGCCATTGAGGGAGGAGATCAGGACGGTGTTGAGGCCTGGGAGGAGGGTTTTGCCGTTGATGGGGCTGGAGGCGGATTGAAGGATTCCGAGGTCGGTGGCGGTGTTGGAGCCGTTGAGCGCGGAGACGGCGAGTGAACCGCCGGCGGTCAGGTCGGTGAGGCGGATGGAGTCATTGGCGGGGTTGATGTCGGCGGCGACTTTTCCAGCGCCGGCGGAGTTAATGGCGGTGATGAGTTGGCCAACGGTAGTGGAGGCGCCAAGGTCCACATCGACGAAGGAGGTGTCGGCGAAGGTGATGCGGAAATCGTTTCCGGTGGCGGAGCGGACGCCGAGGCCGTCGTTGAGATCGGCAAGGTTGTTGGCGGCGCCGAGGAAGGAGATATCGGATCCGGCGAAGGAGTTCGAGGGGACGCCGGCGGGTGGGGTGAGGATGCCGAGGTCGGTGGCGGCGAAGCCGCCGGCGGCTTCCTGAACGATGAGGTTGGCAGCGCCGCCGGAGTTATCGGACAGTGCGAGGCCCTGGTTGGTGATGCGAGCGTTGACGGTGATGTTGGCGGCGTTGATCTTGGAGACGACTTCATCGAGTGTGGCGGCGGAGGTGATGTCGATCGTAGCGGAGGCGCCGGAGCGGTTGGTGATAGTGAAAGAGCCGGTGCGGACGCCGGCGCCGCCGTTGAGTCGGGAGAGAAGGGTGGGAACGGAGATAGCGCCATCGCCGGGGGCGATGGAGACTACGCCGGTGCCGACTTTGGTGGAGGGATCTGGGAGTCCGGCGCTGACGGACTGCTGGGCGGTGACGAGGCGGGCGACCTGGAATTGGAAGGAGCCCTGGGCGGCGCCGGCGGAGGTGGTGGCGGTGAGGACGTCTTCGTTGGAGCTTTTTGCGACGGCTTGTTGGAAGGTGGTGGTTTTCTTGAGCGTGGTAGCGGAGATTTTGAGGCTGGCGAGTCGAGTCATCAGGTCGGTGAAGGCGAGTTTCTGCTGGTTGACCTGTGCGATGCGGTTTCGGAGCGTGGTGTTGGGGCGGGCTTCGAGGGCCATCAACTGATCGATGATGTCTTTGGAGTTGATGCCGCTGATAAGGCCGATACCGGATGTAATAGTTCCCATGCAGTCCTCGATGGCTCAAATGCCAACTACCCCATCAATGGTGCATCGACCAGAAAGGGGGGAGAGATCAGGATTGGAGTCTTGCATAGTTATCGGAACTTGGAGGGGGGATGCGTGAAAAAAGGTGGTGGGCGAAGTACGCGTCTCAGTCGCTGGTCGGCCGGATGTTTTCGGGCGGACTGGGCGAGCTGCGCGGCGGGGTTTCTTGGGGAGAGCATTCTGGTTATCAGGAGGTAGCGATCTGGCAGGCTCCAAGATAGGCGGCAAGTGGTATACTCGGGCGATGAAGTAAGGCGGGTTACAGAATGGAGGGATGGGTTGTGGTGGGGGGGGTGGGGGATAGAATGGGGGGCTTCTGGAGGAAGAAGTATGAAACTCCTTGGCGTGGCGTTGGTCGTTTTGATTGTGGTGGGAGGGATGGCGTGTGGTCAGGGTGGGGGAGCGAAGCCTGAGGACCAGAAGGCGGCAGTGCAGGGAAAGGCGGAGAGTGGGCGAGCGGAGGCAGCGGGTCAGGCGGCGCGAAGTGAGGAACTTCCGGGGCCGACGATTCCGAAGGATGCGCGGTTCACGGTGTACTGTGCGACGATCAAGGGGGCGGATCATGCGGCGAGGGCCAAGGGGTTGCGGGGTCAGCTTCAGAAGAATGCGGGGATGCGGGACTGGTATATCATTCAAGGGGAGGGGCAGAGCACGTTGTATTACGGTTTTTACCGGGATGAGAAAGAAGGAAAGGCGCAGGAGGACCGCAAGGCGGTGGCGAATTTGCGGGCGGCCAATGGTGACCGGCTGTTTCAGATGGTGTGCCTGATGCCGTTGGAGGGAGGGGACCCGACGGGTGAGCCGCAGTGGAACCTGGAGAATGCGAAGGGGATGTATACGTTGCAGATTGTGGTATACCGGGACAGCCCGCAGCGGAAGGATGTTGCGGTGCAGGCGGTGAAGGAGGCGAGGGCCGCTGGGGTGGAGGCGTATTACTATCATGGGCCGAATGCGAGCATCGTGTGCGTTGGGGCGTGGCCGGAGACGGCGGTCAGGGAGACGACGGAGGTGAAGGCGCTGGACCCGAATGAGGTGGTGGGGATTGCGCCGTCGGCAGTGGATGTGCCGGAGAACATGATGACGTCGGATGGCAGGCGGGTGCGGATGGTGAAGCCGACGTTTCAGATATTGGATCCGACGCTGCTGGAGGCGAAGAAGAAGTTTCCGACGCAGTCGATCAATGGGCTGGGTGCGAGGCGGATGAAGAATCCGCAGACTGGGGAGGTCAGGACGGTGGTGGACGCGTCGGTGGTGGTGAAGATCCCGCAGAAGGGGTGGTCGCCGGCGATGCCGACGGGTGTGGATTTGGGGCCGAACGTGACGGTGGCGGAGCCGAATGCGGGGAAGGCGACCGCGCCTGCGAAGGTGGCGAAGCCGGCGGCGCCGGTGCAGCAGGGGGGGAAGTTGAAGTCGCTTGAGGATTAGAGACAGGGGTCAGGGGTGAGGGGTCAGAGGGGGATGTGGAATTGCAGGAGAGGTATGGCGTGCGGTTATTGATAGCGACGATGAATCGGGGGAAGGTGCGGGAATTTCGGGAGATATTGGGTCAGGAGGGGGTGGAATGGGATGATCTGAGGGCGCATGAGGGGGTGTCGGTGGCGGAGGAGACGGGGCGGACGTTTGGGGCGAATGCGTGTCAGAAGGCGGCGTATTATGCAAGGCTGCTGAAGACGTATGCGGTGGCCGATGACAGCGGGCTGGAGGTGGATGCGTTGGGCGGGGGGCCTGGGGTGCACAGCGCGAGGTGGGCGGAGATGCACGGGGCCGGTCACGGGGATGGGGATAATAATGCGCTGCTGCTGAGGCAGATCGAGAAGGTTGCGGACGAGCGGCGGACGGCGAGGTTTGTGTGCGTGCTGGCGGTGGCGGATGCGGAGGGGCGGATCATCATGACGGCGAGGGATAGTGTGGAGGGGCGGGTGATTCGTGAGGCGCGAGGGAGCAATGGGTTCGGATATGACCCGCTGTTTTTTGTCGAGGAGTATGGGAGGACGATGGCGGAGCTGAGCGGGGATGAAAAGCATCGGATAAGCCATCGAGGGAAGGCGCTGCGGAGATTGCGGGGGGTGATGGGGCGGGTGTGGGGGAGTCGCGCGTGATTCATCACCACAAGGGATGAAGTGGTTTCTGGAACGCGGGGACGAATCTGGCTAATGCAACTCCAGAGAGAAGAAACCATAGAGAGAGCAGACAGCCGAAGGGTCTGCTGATAGGAGTTGCACTTCGTTCCTTCCTGACTTCGTGGTGAATATCCTGTTCGTTTCGGATGCTGGCTGTTTCTTGACTTCTGGGGGGAAATGGCGTTTAACAGGCGGGCTATGAGCCGGATACTGGTTGCAGTGAGCAGTCCGTGGGCCGCGCAGAAGGCTGTGGAGCCGATGGGCGACATGGCCAAGCGGCTGGGGGCGGAGGTGTTGGTGGTGCACGTGTCGCGGCCGAGCGCGGGGCAGATGCACGAGCAGGAGCAGGCGGATGGGGAGGCGGCGATAAACTTGTTGCGGGAGAAGTTGCAGGAGAAGGGGGTCGTTGTGCAGTCGCTGCTGTTGTTCAGCGATGACATCGCCCGGGCGGTGCTGAATACGGCGGTGGAACGGCAGGTGTCGCTGATCGTGCTGGGGCTGACGAGGAAGAATGTGTTTGCCCGGTTGCTTGCGGGGAATGTGCCGGTGGAGCTGATTAGGAACACGAAGATCCCGGTGCTGCTGCTGCCGCCGGATTGGAATGGGACGATATAGGGGTATGGGGTAAGAGGCGGGGGAGTTTTTGGGCTTTTCGGGCGATGGGTTACGGCTATAATTCGGTCTTCCTGATGGAACTGGTGATTTCGGAGGTGTGCACAAGGAGAGCGGGTCGATGATCAACGGCGATGATTTTGTGCCCAAGGAATGTTTTTTCACCAAGGGCGTGGGCAGACACCTGCAGAAGCTGATGAGTTTTGAGTTGGCGTTGCGGGATGCCGGCATCGAAACGCTGAACCTCGTGCGGGTTTCCTCGATTTATCCGACGACGTGCAAGATCATCACGCAGAAGGAAGGTCTGCCGAAGATCAAGCCTGGGCAGGTCACGTTTGTGGTGCTGGCGGAGGCGGCGACGGATGAGCCGAACCGGCTGATCTGTTCGGGGATTGGGCTTGCGATTCCGAAGAACCATGCGCACGGGTACATAGCCGAGAACCACGGGTATGGGATGACGGAGAAGAAGACGGAGGACCTGGTTGAAGATTTGGCGGCGACGATGCTGGCGACGACGTTGGGGATTCCGTTCGACGCGGACAAGGCCTGGAACGAACGCGAGCAGCAGTACCAGATGAGCGGGGAAATCGTGAAGACGCGAGCAGTGGTGCAGACGGCCGAAGGCGACAAGATGGGGCTGTGGACGAGTGTGATAGCGGCGGTGGTGTTTATATTGTAGGGGTCGGGGGTGAGGGGTGAGAGAAGATAGGAGCTACGGATGGCGGGGGAGATGAGGTTCACGGATGAAGCGCGGTGTGACGGTGGTGTGCGTGGTGGTGGGGGTGGCGGCGATGGCGTGGGGGGATTTGAAGAGCGATATACAGGCGGTGCTGGGGGATAAGCTGCTGGCGAAGGCGAAGGTGGGGATTGAGATTGTGCGGCTGGGGGGGA